>JBDTSV010000015.1:0-19287 GCA_039930985.1 Pseudomonadota bacterium | reverse complement strand
ATCTCGTTCCGGCCGGCCACTATTCCATCAGCACCAGCAATCGCAATTTCGAAGGTCGCCAGGGCGTGGGTGCGCGGACTTTGCTCGCCAGCCCAGAAACCGCGGCGGCTTCGGCTATCCGCGGCCGTGTCACCGACCCGCGCGAATTCTCGAACTGACAAACATGGCCGTAAAAAACATCCGCTCCCGCACCGTCGTACTGCCCGCGACCAACGTCGACACCGACCAGATCATCCCGGCCCGGTTTCTCACCTCCACCTCCAAGGCCGGGTTCGGCAAACACCTGTTCGCCGACTGGCGCTACGACGCTGCCGGCAATCCGAAGCCCGACTTCGTGTTGAATCGTCCCGAGACCAGGGGTGCGGCAATTCTCGTCGCCGGTCGCAACATCGGCTGCGGTTCGTCGCGCGAGCACGCTCCGTGGGCGCTGCAGGATTTCGGCTTCCAGGCCGTCATCAGCACCGAGTTCGCGGACATCTTTCGCACCAATTGCCTCAAGAATTCACTGTTGCCGGTGGTCGTCGACGAAGCGACGCACGCCTGGTTGCTGGCCAATCCCGGCGTGGAAGTGTCCATAGACGTTGAAAGCACCACGATCACGCTGCCTGATGGCACGCGGGTGAATTTTCCGCTGGAAGGTTTCGCCCGCTACTGCCTGCTCAACGGCATCGATGAGCTCGGCTTTCTGCTCGAGCAGAACGATGCGATCGTGGCCTACGAGCGCACTCGCCAATGAAAGCCACAATCGCCGTCATCGCCGGTGATGGCATCGGTCCGGAAGTCGTCGCTGAAGGCGTCAGGGTGCTGGAGCAGATCGGCAAACGATTCGGGCACGACTTCGAGCTCCGCGAAGCGCCGTTTGGCGGAATTGCCATCGATCTGCACAACGACCCACTGCCGCAATCCACGCTCGACACCTGTCTCGCCGCCGACGCGGTGTTGTTAGGCGCCATCGGTGGCCCAAAATGGGGGCCTGCCGCCGCGGTTCGTCCCGAGCAGGGGCTGCTGCGTCTGCGCCGTGAGCTCGGTGTCTACGCCAATCTCCGTCCCATCAAACTGCATCCAGCGCTGCGCGATGCCTCGGTACTCAAACCGGAGATTCTCGACGGCGTGGACCTGGTGTTCGTACGCGAACTCACCGGCGGCATCTATTTTGGCGCCAAGACCCGCACGCCGACGCTCGCCACCGACCTCTGTAGCTACTCGGCCAGTGAAATCGAACGCATCACGCGCGTCGCCGGTCACCTTGCCATGAAGCGCCGCAAGAAGATCGTCTCCATCGACAAGTCCAACGTGCTGGAAACTTCGCGGCTCTGGCGCGAAATCGCCTCACACGTCATCCACTCCGAGTTTCCGGAAGTCAATCTCGAGCACATGCTGGTCGACTCGGCCGCCATGCACCTGCTGAAGCGGCCGCGCGACTTCGACGTGATGCTCACCGAGAACATGTTCGGCGACATCCTCACCGATGAAGGCGCAATGCTGGCGAGTTCGCTCGGCGTGCTTCCCTCCGCTTCCCTCGGTGATGGATCCCGTGGCGTCTACGAGCCCATCCACGGTTCGGCGCCGGATATCGCCGGCAAGGGAATCGCCAATCCAATCGGCACGATCCTGAGCGTGGCACTGCTGCTACGCCATTCGCTCAAGCTCGAGCGCGAAGCGGCCACCGTAGAACAAGCCGTCGATCGCTGCATCGCCAATGGCGCGCGCACCGCGGACATCGCCGAGCACGGACGGCCGGCCATGACCACGCGCCGTATGGGCGACGCGATCCTCGCCTCCCTCAGCTAGGGTTCTTGACTCGGCTACGTACCGGACGGTATGGTGAACCATACCAGCTGGTACGACATCGCATGGCCGAAACTCCCGAGAATTCCCGGACCCGACTGCTCAGGGCCACGATCGACCTGGTGCGATCCAACGGCTATGCGGCCACGCGCGTCGAAGATATCTGTGTCGCGGCGGGGGTCACCAAAGGCAGCTTCTTCCATCACTTCGCGAGCAAGGAAGACCTGGCCATCGCTGCGGCTCGCCAGTGGGACGATTGCGCATCGCAACTGTTCTGCAGCGCTGCGTACCACAGGAAAGGCGATCCACTGGCCCGACTGCTGGGATACGTGAGTTTTCGCAAGCAGCTGGTGGCCGGCGAAATCTGGGAATGGAGCTGCTACGCCGGCACCACCATCCAGGAGACGCACGAAACCTATCCCGCGATCCGTGATGCCTGCGCCGGATCAATCACCAATCACCTGGCCATGTTGTGCCCAATGATCGAAGACGTTCTGGCCGAGCATCCGGTCGCGAAACTGCGTGCCGACACGCTCGCCGTGCACATTCAAGCGGTGCTCCAGGGCGCATTCATCATGGCCAAGGCGCGCCAGGACGTGCAGACGGCGCACGACAGCATCGATCACTTGTATCGCTATATCGAGTTGTTGTTCGCAGGCCCGAAACGCAAACGCTGAAGGAGTCGCCATGCACCGCGTCGTCAATCGTGAACAGTGGATCGCCGAAAGGCGGCAACTCATGGCCGAGGAAAAGGAATTCACGCGGCGCCGCGATGCGCTCGGCGAAAAGCGGCGCGCCCTGCCCTGGGTCAAGATCGAGAAGCGCTATGAATTCGACTCGCCGCAAGGTCGCGTGACGCTCGCCGATCTGTTTCGCGGCCGTTCGCAGCTGTTCCTGCAACACATCATGCAAGGACCGGGGCAGCCGCTGCAGTGTGTCGGCTGCGCGCTGGGCCTCGATCATCTCGAAGGCATCCTGCCGCACCTCGAGAATCACGATGTATCGTGCGTGGCGGTTGCGCGCGCGACTCAGCCCGAGATCGACGCGCTGCGCGCGCGCATGGGCTGGCGCATTCCTTTCGATTCATCGTTCGGTTCGGACTTCAACTACGACTTCGGCGTGTCGTTCAAGCCAGAGGACGTCAAGTCGGGTCGCGCGTTCTACAACTACCAGCACTGCGATCCAGGCATCGAAGACCTTTCCGGCCACAGCACCTTCTACCAGGATGAGGCCGGCGACATCTTCCACACCTATTCGGTGTACGCGCGTGGTGGCGAAGATTTCCTCGGCATCTACCGCATCCTCGATGTCATGGCCAAGGGTCGCAATGAACAGGGGCCGCATTTCTCGCTCACGGACTGGGCGAGGCCTCACAACATGTACGGCAAGGGTGGCGAAGTCGCGCCCACTGGCCGATACACCCCGCCCGTCTCCTGCTGCATGTGAGCCGTTTGGCCGTCTAACCGAGCGCGGCTATTCCATTCTGCAGGTCGCGCAGAAGATCGTCGGTCGACTCGATACCGATCGACAGCCGCAGCAGGCCATCGACCAGACCTGCGGCCGCGCGCGCCTCGGGAGCCATCGCCGCATGCGTCATGGTGCCCGGATGAGCCACCAGGCTTTCGACACCACCTAACGACTCCGCCAGCGAGAACAACTCGAGCGCCTCGGAGAAACGTTTCGCGCCATCGAGTCCACCCTGCACTTCGATGGTGACAATGGCTCCGAATCCGGACTGCTGCCGCTTGGCGAGTTCGTGCCCGGGATGCGACGCCAGGCCCGGAAAGTAGACGCGTTTGACCGCCGACTGATTGGCGAGGAACTCGGCGATCGCCTGCGCATTCCTGCCGTGCTCGCGCAAACGTACGTGCAACGTGCGCAACCCGCGCAGCGTGAGATAGCTGTCGAAGGCGGAGCCCGTGAGTCCGAGGCAGTTGCCCCACCAGCTTAACTGCTCCGCGACTTCCTTCTTCGCGGCGATGACCGCGCCGCCGACGACGTCGCTGTGGCCGTTGATGTATTTCGTGGTCGAGTGCATCACGATGTCGGCGCCCAGTTCGATGGGACGCTGCCAGCCCGGCGACAGAAAGGTGTTGTCCGCGACCACCAGTGCGCCGATGGCATGGCCGCGTTTGGCGATGTCGGCGATGTCGGTGATGCGCAGCAGCGGGTTGCTAGGCGTCTCGATCCACACCAGCGCCGCTGGTTTGGCCAGCGCCGCGGTGACCGCCGCCGGATTGCCGAAGTCGACGAATTCCACGGCAAGCTCGCCCCGCTTCTGCCACGCCGTGAACAGGCGAAAGGTTCCGCCGTAGCAGTCGTGCGGCGCTATCACGCGCGCGCCGATCGGCAGCAGGTGCCCGACCAGCGTTATCGCTCCCATTCCCGACCCGGTGATGACCGCCCCGACGCCACCTTCGAGATCCGCGAGCGCCTCGCCTAACAAGTCGCGCGTCGGATTGCCCGAGCGGCTGTAGTCGTATTTGCGCTTGTCGCCGAAGCCGCGGAAAGCGTAGGTGGACGACAGATGCAGCGGCGGCACCACGGCGCCGGTCACGTCGCAATTTTCAAGGCCGGCGCGCACTGCGCGGGTATCAAGGGTCAACCGGTTCGTCACTGGGATATTCCTGGATTGTCATTCAGAACGTTGGCGAAGATCGGCGCGAGACGCCGGTTCTCCTTGAGGAAGGCATCGTGGCCGTACACCGAGGAGATTTCGTGCAGCTCGGCATTGGGCAGACGCGCCACCATGGCACGCATGTCCCCGAGCGGCACCAATTGATCCTCGCGCACCGCGATGGCCGTGACCGGCGCGAAGATGCGCGTCGCGTCCACGCGATGCAGGTCGATGGACTCGGACAGGCACACGAACGATTCCGGGCGATAGCGTTGCGCGTATTCGGCGCCGCGCGCGAACAGGTATTCCTCCACCGGCAACACGAATTGTTCAGCGGCATTGCGCCGCGCGGCACCGGCAAAGCGCGCCGCGAACTCCTCCGGGCTTCGGTAGGTGGCCATGGCCAGCGCGCGCGCCAGCTCCAGGCCCTGCGCGGGATTGCCGGACTCGATGGCGAATTTGACGATACGCCGCTGCACCACGCGCCAGGCGCTGGCCATCGGGTGCGCGCGATCCGCGGCGCTGACGATGATCAGGCGCGCGACGCGATCCGGATAACGTTCGCCGAACGCCAGCGCCACCATGCCGCCGTACGAGGCGCCGGCGAAAGCGCGCAACGACGAGATTCCGAGATGATTGATCAGTCGCAGCAGCAGTTCGGCCTGATCGTAGGCTGACACCGTGGGGAAAGTCGCGCCGTCGCGTGGCCCGGTGGAATCGGCGCTGGCGCCCAGGTAGTCGAAGCTCAGGATGCGGAAGCGTTGGGTATCGAGCGCAAGGCCGGGACCCACGACTTCATGCCACCAGCCGCCGCGCGGCTCGTCCGGCACCCATACGCGCCGCGACGCCGAAATGCCGCCCAGCGCGACCACCACCGGCGCGCCCGCCGGACCAATCAGGCGCCATGCGATGGAAACCGAGTCGAGCGCACCGCCAAAATGCAGTTTGAGTTCGCCGGGAACCGCCAATACGCCTTCTCGCACCTGCACGCCGTTGGCGATGCTCGTCGTGACTTCGTTGCGGGGAACCGGCTTGTTGTCATTGCTCATCGAATGCTCCTGAGAAGCGGCACTCAACCTGAGCAGCCATGCGGTTGCACGGCACCCCACAACCCCCGGAAGGGGTGCGAGGCTCGCTCATCTGCCGGAACCTGGAAAATTCCGCAGGAGTTGGCACCTTTCCGTTTTTGCGGCGGTTGCCCCGGCGTCTTTGGGCCTTATCCCTCAGCCGGTCTCGATGAGTGCGCGAATTCTATGAGGCAGTTCGCCGGTGCGCAAGCACCCGGGCTTGCTTTTGTGCGGTCCGGCTGGCCTAATGCGCCACCGTATTAACGCGTTAGTACATTAATTCAATGAAACAGCACCGCAACGTCACGGCCCGCCAGGAGGCGCTCTCGGAGCGCAGCCTGTTCGCCGCGGTGCTCACCCTCAAGAACGTGGATGAATGCCGCGCGTTTTTCCGCGACCTGTGCACGCCGGCGGAGCTGCAGGCCATCGCCGACCGCTGGGCAGTGGTCGACTGGCTGCAAAAGGGCGTGCCCTATCGCGAAATTCATCGCCTCACCGGCGTCAGCGTCACCACCATCGGGCGCGTGGCGCGCTGTCTTGCCGACGGCAATGGCGGTTACTCGATCGCGGTCAATCGACTGCAGCGCCACGCCTGATCCCTCCCGTCCGGGCGCCGCCCGGGCCGTACCCCCAGCTTTCCCATCGATCCACTATGAAACCCATCGACAAAGACCAACGCCTCAAGCTCGCCGTGCAGAAATCCGGCCGGCTGAGCGACCCGTCACTCGAGCTGCTCAAGAGCTGCGGCTTGAAGCTTTCCCGCGGCCGTGACCAGCTCATGGGCTTCGGCGAGAACATGCCGCTCGACGTGCTGTTCGTGCGCGACGACGACATCCCCGATCTCGTGCAGGAAGACGTCTGCGACCTCGGGCTCGTTGGCCGCAATGTGCTCGAAGAGAAGCGCCTGGAAATTCTCTCGCGTGGCCATGCCGCCAATTTCATCGAACTGCGAACGCTCGACTACGGCCGCTGCCGTCTGTCGCTCGCCGTTCCCGACGGCTTCAGTTACGAAGGTCCGCGCTCGATCGCCGGCAAGCGCATTGCGACCACCTACCCGTTCACGCTCGAGCGCTACCTGCGCGAGCGCAACGTCACGGCCGACATCGTCACGCTTTCCGGTGCGGTGGAAATCGCGCCGCGCATCGGCCGGGCCGATCTGATCTGCGACCTGGTCTCCACTGGATCCACGCTGCAGGCCAATCACCTGCGCGAGGTGGAGACTGTGCTGGAAAGCCAGGCCTTGCTCATCCGCACGCCGGTCGCACTACCGCCTGTCAAACAGGAGTGGGTGGAGCGCCTGCTGCTGCGCATCGACGGTGTTCAGCAGGTCAAGGAAAGCAAGTACATCATGCTGCACGCACCGCGCTCGGCGCTGCCGGAAATCCGCCGGCTGCTGCCGGGCAGCGAATCGCCCACCATCATTCCTCTCGAGGGATCCAACAACCTGGTCGCGGTGCACGCCGTGTGTCGCGAAAACGTGTTCTGGGAAACGCTCGAAAGCCTCAAGAAGGCCGGCGCGAGCTCGTTGCTGGTGCTGCCGGTCGAGAAGATGCTGGTCTGACCGATGAGAGTCATCGACTGGCACAGTTCATCAGCCGAGGCGCGACGCGCGGCGCTGGCGCGCCCCGCGGCCGACAGTCGTGACGAAGTCTTTCGTCAGGCCGCGGCCATCATCGCCGCGGTGCGTACCGAGGGCGACGCGGCGGTGCGCCGGTTCACACAACAGTTCGGCGGCGCCGCGGTCGACAGCCTGTGCGTCAGCGACCAGGAATTTCGTGACGCCCGTGCCGCGCTGCCGCCGCAGCAGATCGCCGCGCTCGAGCGCGCCGTCGCCAATGTCGAACGCTTTCACGAGGCGCAGCGCTGCGAAACGCTGTCGGTGGAAACCATGCCAGGTGTGCGTTGTGAACGCATCACGCGGGCCATCGACAGCGTCGGGCTGTACGTGCCCGCGGGCTCGGCGCCCCTGCCCTCCACCGCCATCATGTTAGGCGTGCCGGCGCGCATCGCCGGCTGCCGGGCCCGCGCCATCGCCAGCTCACCCGGTCCCGACGGCAAACTTCACGCCGCGGTGCTGGTGGCCGCGCAGCTCTGCGGCATTGACACGGTGTACAAGATGGGTGGCGCGCAGGCGATCGCCGCGCTCGCCTTCGGCACCGGCAGCGTGCGCAAAGTGGACAAGATTTTCGGACCCGGCAGCGCCTGGGTCACCGCCGCCAAGCAGATCGTCGCGGCCGATCCGGCTGGCGCGGCCATCGATCTGCCCGCGGGTCCGTCGGAGGTGCTGGTGATCGCCGATGACTCGGCGAACGCCCGCTTCGTTGCCGCGGATCTGCTGGCCCAGGCCGAACACGACTCCATCGCGCAAGTGATGCTCGTGACCACCTCGAAAGCGCTGGCGGCGAAAGTTGCCGATGAACTTGCCGCGCAGACCCGGATGTTGAGCCGGCGCGACATCGTCACGCAATCGATGGCCGGCAGCCGCTGCATCCTCGTGACCGACCTCGCCACCGCCGTGACGGTGTCGAATGAATACGCGCCCGAGCATCTCATCATCCAGACGCGCGAGCCGCGCGCGTTGCTGGCGCAGGTTTCCAGTGCCGGCTCGGTGTTCCTCGGCGAGTGGTCGCCGGAATCCATCGGCGATTACTGCTCGGGAACCAACCACGTGCTGCCCACATTCGGTTACGCGCGCAGCTACAGCGGTGTCTCACTGCTCGACTACCAGAAGCGCATCACCGTGCAGGAGCTGAGCGCCGACGGACTGCGCGCGCTCGGGCCCACCGCCGTCACACTGTCGGCAATGGAAGGCCTCGATGCGCATGGCAATGCCGTCAGGGTGAGATTGAGCGCGCTGAACGGAGAAGCACCGTGAGCGACATTCTCGCGCTGGCGCGTCCCGACATCGTTGCGTTGAAGGCCTACTCTCACGCCAGCTGGGATCCCGCCTTCGACCGGCTGCACGCCAACGAACTACCGTGGCGCGCGGAAACGGATCGCTCTCAGGCCGGCCTCAACCGCTACCCGGAACCTCACCCGTACGTGCTCGCGCGTCGCCTGGCGAAGCTCTATGGGGTCGAAGACTCCCAGCTCCTGCCGGGCCGCGGCAGCGATGAATCCATCGATCTGCTCACGCGTGGTTTCTGCCGTGCCGGCATCGACAACGTCATCATCTGCCCGCCGACCTTCGGCATGTACGCCGTGGCCGCGCGCATCCAGGGTGCGGCCGTGCGCGAAGTTCCGCTGCAGCGCGACCAGGGCTACGCGCTCGACACGGTGCGCGTGCTCGCGGCCTGCGATGCCAACACGAAAATCCTCTTCGTGTGCAGCCCTAACAACCCGACCGGCAATGCCATGGTACCGGCCGCCATCGAGCAATTGCTGGTCGCGCTGGCGGGCCGGGCGCTGGTGGTGGTCGATGAGGCCTACATCGAGTTCTCGGGCGACACCTCGCTGACGACGGCGCTGGCCCGTTTCCCCAATCTCGTCGTGCTGCGGACCTTGTCCAAGGCTTACGGCCTTGCCGGCGCGCGCGTGGGCTCGCTGATCGCCCAACCAGCCATCGTCGCACTGCTGGCCAAGGTGATTCCGCCCTACTCCATACCGCAGCTGACCATCGAGGCAGTGCTCGCGACGCTCGGCGACGTGCAGCTCGCGATTCAACGCGAACGCGTCGCGCAGGTGCGCGTCGAACGCGAACGCCTGCGCGCCGCACTTGCAACCTGCAAGCCAGTGCGGAAGATATGGCCCAGTGTCGCGAACTTCCTGCTGGTCGACTTCGCCGATCCTGAAGCCGTGCTGGCCGCGGCGCGCGGCGCGAAGCTTTTGATCCGCGACATGCGCACCGTGTCACCGCAATCGCTGCGCATTTCGGTGGGCGCACCCGAACAGAACGATCGCCTGATCCGGAGCCTGGAATGACCAAGAACCGCGTGCTGTTCGTCGACCGCGACGGCACTCTCATCGAGGAGCCGCCCGACGAACAGGTCGACTCCATCGAGAAGATCCGCTTCATGCCCGGCGTGTTCGCCGCGCTGCGCCAGGCACAGCGCACGGGGTTCAAGCTGGCGATGATCACCAACCAGGACGGCCTCGGCAGCGAGAGCTTTCCGCAGGCGAGCTTCGACGTGCCGCATCAGTTCATGATGGATGCGTTCAGCTCCCAGGACATTGAGTTCGATGCCGTGTTCGTTTGTCCGCATCGCAAGTCGGACGGCTGCGATTGCCGCAAACCGAAGACCAAACTAGTCGCGGAATACGTTCGTGACCTCGACCTCGCCGGCAGTGCGATGGTGGGTGACCGCGAGACTGACATGGAGTTCGCGCGCAATCTCGGCATTCGCGGATTGCTGGTGCGCCGCCACGGCAACCAGTGGGAGACTTGGCCTTCCATCCTGCGCGAGCTCACCGAACGTCGCGCGACCATCCGGCGCACCACGAAGGAAACCGACATTCACGTCACGGTGAACCTCGACACCACCGCGCCGATCACCATTGCGACCGGCATCGGCTTTTTCGATCACATGCTCGAACAGCTTGCCAAGCACGGTGGCTTCTCGCTCGAGCTCAAGTGTCACGGCGATCTCCAGATCGACGAGCATCACACCGTCGAGGACTGCGCGCTGGCCGTCGGCGAGGCGCTGCGCGAGGCGCTCGGCGCCAAGCTCGGGCTTGCGCGCTATGGCTTCTTGCTCCCCATGGACGAAGCGCAGGTGCGCGTCGCCATCGATCTTTCGGGCCGCGCGTACGGCGTGTTCGAAGGCAAGTTTGCGCGCGAGACCGTCGGCGGATTGCCCACGGAACTCGTGCCGCACTTTTTCAAGTCGCTGGCCGAGAGTCTCAAGGCCGCGGTCCATGTCACCATCGTCGGCGAGAACACGCACCACATGATCGAAGCCTGCTTCAAGGGCGTCGGCCGCGCGCTGCGCATGGCATTGCGACGTGAAGGCGACGATTTGCCGACCACCAAGGGCGTGTTGTGAGCCTCGCCGTCATCATCGACAGCGGCGGGGCCAACATCGCCTCGTTGCGCGCGGCATTGGCGCGGCTCGACACCGATTCGCTCGTCACCACGGATCACGGTGTCATCCAGCGCGCGCCTCGGGTGTTCCTGCCCGGCGTGGGTTCGGCGCACGATGCCATGAGCCGCCTGCGCATTGCCGGACTCGATCAGCTCATTCCGACGCTCAAACAACCCCTGTTAGGCATCTGCCTCGGCATGCAGATCCTGTTCGACCGCTCGGAGGAAGGCGGCGCACAGGCGCTCGGCGTGATTCCCGGCAGCGTCGACAAGTTGCACTCGGCTCCCGGCCTGCCCGTGCCGCACATGGGTTGGAACCAGCTCGCGCAAATGAAGGACGATCCGCTGCTGAACGGCGTGAGCGCGCTCGATTACGTCTACTTCGTGCACAGCTACGCGGCCCCCGCGGGCCCTTTCACGGTGGCGTCCACGGAATACGGCAGCAACTTCACCGCCGTCGCACGCCGTGAAAACTTCTGCGGCACGCAATTCCACCCCGAACGTTCCGGCGTGGTGGGCGCGCGCATCCTGGCGAATTTCCTCAAGACCTGAACCAACCATGATCCTGATACCCTCCATCGATCTGCGCAACGGCCGCTGTGTCCGCCTGTTGAAAGGCAACTTCGACGCCGAGACGCGTTACGACCTCGAGCCACACGAGTTGCTGCTGCGTTACCGTTCGCTCGGCGCAAGCTGGCTGCACGTGGTCGATCTCGACGGCGCCAAGGATGGCCAGCTCGCGAACCGCAGCGTCATCGTGCGCCTTGCTTCGCAGAAGGCGCTGCACATCCAGGTGGGCGGCGGCGTGCGTTCGGCGGCCGTGGTCGACGATCTGCTGCGGAACGGCATCGATCGCGTCATCGTCGGCAGCGCCGCGGTCGAGCAGCCGGATGAAGTGCAGGCCTGGCTCAAGCAGTACGGGCCCGAGAAGATCGGGCTCGCCTTCGACATTCGTCACGACTCACAAGGCGTCCCGCGCGTATTGACGCGCGGTTGGACCAAGGAATCGAAGCTCACCCTGTGGGAGGCCATCGACTCCTATCTACCGCACGGTCTCAAACACGTGTTATGCACCGACGTCGAGCTGGATGGCGCGCTGCAGGGCCCGGCGACTGCCTTGTACGCCGACGCGGTGAAGCGATACCCCTCGATTTCCTGGCAGGCTTCCGGCGGCGTACGTTCCGCCGCCGACCTGCATGCGCTGGCCGCGACCGGCAGCGCCGCCGCGATCAGCGGCAAGGCATTACTCGAAGAAATGATCGATCCGAAGGAGATAGTCCCATTCTTGCCAAACGCATCATCCCCTGCCTCGACGTCCGCGACGGCCAGGTCGTAAAGGGAATTCGCTTCCGCGATCACCAGATCGTGGGCGACATCCTGGAGCTCGCCAAGCGCTACCGCCACGAGGGCGCTGACGAAGTCGTGTTCTACGACATCACCGCGAGCCCCGAAGGCCGAAGCGTGGATCGCAAGTGGGTGAGTCGCGTCGCCGCGCTCCTCGATATTCCGTTCTGCGTGGCAGGCGGCATTCGCTCCGTCGAAGACGCCGAGGCGGTGCTCAACGCGGGCGCGGAAAAGATCTCCATCAATTCGCCGGCCATTGCCAATCCGGGGCTCATCGAAGAACTCGCGTCGCGTTTTGGTTCGCAGTGCGTGGTCATCGGCATCGACAGCGCCAACCTCGCCGACGGCTATCGCGTCTTCCAGTTCACGGGTGACCCGAACCGCTCGCGTAATACCGGCCGCGATACGCTGTCATGGGTGCGTGAAGTGCAGGACCGTGGCGCCGGCGAGATCGTGCTCAACTGCATGACCAACGACGGTGTGCGCCGTGGCTACGACGTGAAGCAGCTCAAGGCGGTGCGCGATGTCTGCAACGTGCCGCTGGTCGCTTCGGGTGGCGCCGGTGCAGCCCAACACTTCATCGACGTCTTCGAGAAGGCGGGCGTGGATGCCGCGCTCGCCGCCAGCGTGTTCCACTCCGGCGCCATCGCCATTCCGGATCTCAAAACTACGCTGGCGGCTTCCGGCATCGAGATGCGTTTATGAGCAACACCTTCGACATTGCCAGCGTTGATTTCGCCAAAGGTGACGGCCTCGTTCCCGCCATCGTGCAGGACGCCACCAACGGCGCGGTGCTCATGATGGCGTACATGAACCAGGAAGCGCTCGCGCAGACGCTGGTGCGCAAACGCGCCGTGTTCTTCAGCCGCAGCAAGCAGCGGCTGTGGGAAAAGGGCGAGACCACGGGCCATACGCTCGAGGTCGACGACATCGCGCTCGACTGCGACCACGACACCTTGTTAGTCACGGCGCGGCCGCGCGGGCCTGCCTGCCACAACGGCACCCTCACCTGCTTCGGCGATGAACCACGCAGCGCGGCGACGCGCATTGCCTTTCTCGCGAAGCTCGAGGGCGTGATCGCGCAGCGCGCCACGGAAAAGCCCGAATCCAGCTACACCGCGCGTCTGCTCGGAAAAGGCATGGCGCGAGTGGCGCAGAAGGTCGGTGAGGAAGGCGTGGAGCTCGCGCTCGCCGGAGTCGGCGAGACTGATGAAAAGGTCATCGGCGAGTCTGCGGATTTGCTGTTTCACCTGCTTGTGCTGCTGCGCGCCAGGAACATCACGCTGCCGCAGGTGGTCGCGGAACTGGAATCCCGCCACCGCTGACGGCGTAAGTTCCCGCGCAAAGTCTGCGCAGGCGAACCGTGGCTCAGGGCAGCAGCAGTTCTTCCGCCGGCGCGCGCAGGTTGTAGTTTGAGGACATGGCGCGCGAGTACGCACCGGCGGTGGCAATCAGCAGCACGTCACCCGAATGGCATTCCGGCAGCAACCGGTCGTGCCCGAGGAAATCCGAGCTCTCGCAAATCGGCCCCACCACGTTCGCCGAGACGTTCGCCGGCTCGCCGTAACGGGTCAGGTTCACGATGTCGTGATGCGCACCGTATAACGCCGGACGTATCAGCGAATTCATGCCGGTGGCCACGCCCACGTAACGAATGCCGCTCTTGACCTTGGTCTGGGTGACACGGGCTAACAACACGCCGGCATTCGCCACGAGATACCGGCCGGGCTCCAGCCACAGCGTGACACCGGGAATGCCGGCGGCAACCTTCGCCAACGCCTCATCGAGCTTGACGAGATCGAGCTGGCGCCCTTCCACGCGATCGGGCACGCCCAGTCCGCCGCCGACGTCGATGTATTTGACGTCGGGGAAACGCTTGACGAGCGCCGCGAGGGTCGAGCCGACCTGGCTCCAGTTGGTCACATCGAAGACGCCGCTGCCGGCGTGAGCGTGCAGGCCGTTGATGGTGACGCCGCCCGCCTTGGCGATGCGCGCGACTTCATCTAACTCTTCGGCCGGAATACCGAACTTCGATTGGGCACCGGCGGTCTTCACGTGGTGGTGATGGCCGCGGCCGATGCCGGTGTCGATGCGCAGGAACACGCTCTTGCCCTTGAAGGCGTCGAGCCAGTGCTGCAGCACGAACAGGTTGTCGATCGTCACGTGCACGCCGAGCGCCAGTGCTTGCTCGTACTCGGCACGCGGCGCGAAGTTCGGCGTGAACAGAATGCGGTCTTTGGCGATGCCGGGCACGGACTCCATTACGCGTTCGATCTCGGCCAGCGACACGCAATCGAAGCCGAGGCCGGCCGCCGCGATGGTGCGCAGAATTTCCGGGTGTGGATTGGCCTTGAGCGCGAACAACGCGCGGCCGACGGACTTGATGCTGCCAACGGCCCTTGCCGCCGTCTTGACCTGCGAGAGATCGTAAACATAGGCGCAGTCGCGCTCGCCCAGCGTGTCCAGCAAATCGTCGCGTCTCACCGCCCACCACGGCAATGCGCGCATCGCCACCGCTTCGGGCTTCGCGAACAACTGCTCCCAGGTCGGACCCATGATGGTGTCACCCGGCAGCGGCCGGATCAAGAGGTCGTGCAGCTGCTCGACGAGGCGGTCGCCCTGGTTCTCGTCGACCACGAACGTAAAGTTCAAATCGTTCGCCGCCTGGCTCAGCAAATAGATCTTCTGCTCTTCGAACAAGGCAAAAGCATCGCCGAGCTTGTGGAGGATGGCGCGGATGTTTCGCCCCACCAGCGACACCGAGGCGCAGGGTCCGATGACCTGCACGCCGCACAGCTTCGAGAGATCCGCCTGCAGCTTGCCTAACAATTCGCCATCGAGCGTGTTGGCGGCAGGATCAAGCGATACCGTGACGTTGGTCTCCGAAGTCGACACGAGATCGACCGACATGCCGTGTTCCTTGAACACGGCGAACGCATCGGCCATGAATCCGACCTGGTGCCACATGCCGGGGCTGTCGAGCGAGATCAGCGTGATGCCCTTGCGATTGCAGACCGCCTTCACCTGGCCGGCGCCCGTGCTCGATTCGCCCGTGATCAGCGTGCCTTCGAGATCGGGTGTCTGCGTGGCGTACACATATAGAGGAATCTGGTATTGCCGCGCCGGCAACAGGCAGCGCGGATGCAGCACCTTGGCGCCGCTGGTGGCGATCTCCTGCGCCTCGTCGTAATGCAACGCGCGGATGAGGCGTGCCGTCGGCGTGGCACGCGGGTTCGCGCTGAACATGCCGGGAACGTCGGTCCAGATCTCGATGGCTTTGGCGCGGATCTTCGCGGCGAGATAGGCGGCCGAGGTGTCGGAGCCGCCGCGGCCCAGCAGGCAGGTGTTGCCCTCGCTGTCGCGCGCGATGAATCCCTGGGTGATGACCGCGGCCGTCGATGCGTCCAGGCGCTTCTCCAGCGCGGCATCCGGCGCGAACGAACAGGTGGCCGACAGCACCGATGCCTTGGCGGACGCGCCCCGGTCCTCGGCCGACAACATGTCACGTGCATCCATCCAGGTGACGGCGATCCCCTGCGAAGCGAGGAAACGCGCACCGATCTCCGTGGCCATGAGCTCGCCGTTGGCCATGACGCGCGCGCGCGTGCGGTCCGACAGCTCGCGCACCAGCGCGATCCCGTTGGCCATTTGCCGCAGCTCGTCGAAATAGCCCTGCAGCTGCGCGCTCACGCCGACGCCGAGCTCGGTAGTTAGCTGCCGGTGGCGGTCCTCGATGGCCTCGAGAGCTTCATCCGGAGCGCCGGCGCTCGACGCCGCGAGCAGCTTTTCCAGCATGTCGGTGATCTTGGTGATGGCCGAATGGACCACCAGCACGCGCGCGCCTTTTTCCAGGCGGCGTTTGACGACCAGGGCGACGTTGCGCCAGTTGGCCAGCGTCGAGACGCTGGTGCCGCCGAATTTGACGACCACCCAGGCAGATGTGGATCGCGCAGACATGCGTCTAACCTCGTCGCCAGTTCTGGCGACCACTCACTGAAAAGGGAACGGGGAGCCTACTGCTCGTCTTCGAAGCCGTCGTTCAGGTCTTTCTCGAGCCGACGGTCTGCGAGGACTTCCTCGAGACGGCTCCAGGCCGCCTTGCCGACTTTTTTCGTGCCAGGTTGCTGACGAACGCGACGATCGACCTTATCGAGAATGCGGTCGTAATCGGTGTTGTCTTCGGCTTCAGCGAGGAACTCTTCGTCTAAATCGAAGCTTTCGTTATCCCGTTCGGACATCGTTTTTTCTTCAGAAACTTTATATATAACAGTGAGTTGCAAGCCCAAAGGGCAGGCAATGAGGCTGCGAACTATAGCCGATTCGCGTTCGATATCAACTCCGTCGAATTTGGGGGTCCGGACTCCCTGGAACGGCCGAAATAGAGGCTCCCACGGCCAGATTGAGCCCCACGGCGGCATTGCCGCGCGATTGGGCGACCTCCAGCACGTCGAACGAGTTGATGAGGCCCAGATATTCGCCCGCCTTGGCGTCGCCATAGGTTCGCTTGAGCGGCAAACGAAGGCCGGCGATGAGCACGGTGGGCATCGTCAAGGCGACGACGGACGCCGATTCGATGTTGGAAATGAGATTGCCAAAGCGGTCGACGACCACGATCACGCCGGCGATTCCGCCGTCGGTACGCGGGCCGGTCGACGGCCAGCCCTCCTGTTTGATCGAGGTCACTTCGTTGCCGAGGTCGGCCGGATCGCAACGGCCAGATGCAATGGCGGCGGCCAGAGGCGCAAACACATCGCGGCCATGAAACGTGGCGCTGACATCGCTGACACCAAATTTGACCATGCGCGCGTTGTCGACCTGGATCACGCGATCGATTTTCCCGCGCGCCGCCAGCGGGGCTAACAGCCCGTTGTCAGGCGCCAGCACCGCCTGGTCGCCGACGAATGCCACGAGCAGCGCGCGCGGCGTACCAACGCCTGGATCCACGACGGCAACGTGCAGTGTGCCCGCGGGAAAATAGCGTAGCGCTCGCGCCAGCCAGAACCCCGCTTCGACTGGCTGAAATGCGCTGACCTCGTGTGCCATGTCGATGAAGCGCAGCTGCGGCGCGTGTCCCAGCATCACGCCTTTCATGATTCCCACGAACGGCTCGCGCGCTCCGAAATCGGTGGTTAGCGTGATGAGACCATTGGCGCGAAAGGCTGCCATCGAAACTCTCCGATACGTACACTTCGCGACCATGTCGCGAACCCCCGAAGCTGTCAATCGCCCGTCTTCCTGCGCTTCCGTCGGTGTCTTCGCCTTGCTGTGCGCCTGCTTCGTATTGAGCGGCATTGCCGCCCTGGTCTATCAAACCGCGTGGATGCGTCAGTTCGCGATCGTGTTCGGCACTTCCGAACTCGCGGTCGCAACCGTGCTCGCGGCTTACATGGGCGGTCTCGCGGCTGGCGCACAGCTCGCGGAAAGATTCCTGCCGCGCGTGACACGACCGGTACTCACCTACGCGTTGCTCGAAGTCGGAATCGCGCTGGGTGCCGTGGTCGTCGTACCGCTGTTGCTGCGTGGCGCGAATCTCGCGCTGCAGGTCATGTTTGGTGGACAGCCATCGCCCCCAGACAGTGACCACGCCGGCACCACTCTCTTCTATCTGGCAAGCGCATTCGCAGCGCTGGCATTGCCCACGACCCTGATGGGCGCCACCTTGCCGATGCTGGCTCGCTACGCGGTGGCGGAAGAAGCGCAGATCGGGCGGCGCATCGGCCTGTTGTATGCCATGAACACCGCGGGCGCCGTTGCCGGTGCGCTGCTCGCGGCTTTCGTTTTGCTGCCGGAACTCGGGCTTCAGCACACCGTCTGGGTGGGCGCCGTGTTCAACGCGGTCGTGTTCGTGCTGGCGATTGCGCTCGTCGGCCGCATTCCCTACACCAAGCCACCTGTTGGCTATGAGCTCGAGGCGCGCGCCAAAGCGCCGCCGGCGACGCCGCGGCTACGCAAGCACTCCTTTAATACGTTTCCCGGGCCAGCTTGGGTTCTGCCCTTGATGCTGCTCACGGGCGCGGTGGCTTTTTTCCAGGAAGTTCTCTGGACTCGAATGCTGGCGCATGTGGTCGGCAGCAGCATCTACGCATTCGGCGTCATGCTTGCGAGCTTTCTCTCGGGGATAGCTCTCGGTGGCGCGTTGGGCGCAGCCGTTGCCCGCAATCGCGAACGGGCCACGCTCGCACTGGCACTGGCGCTGCTGGCCGCCGCCACTGCCGCGGCGCTGGCTTACCTGAATCTCGAATCGCTGTTGCCGAAAACCGCCGGACTGCTGGCCGCGTCGCCGCTCCATTTCGGCTTCCTGCACATACCTAACACTTTGTTCGCAGGACTGCTGCTGCTGCCGATGACCATTGCCATCGGCATGACCTATCCATTGGCGGTGCGCGTGCTCGCGAGCGACCCCGAAGACGCAGCGCCGGCGAGTGCGCGCGTCTATGCGTGGAACACGGTAGGTGCCATCGCCGGTTCTCTCGCGGCGGGCTTCCTGTTGATTCCGGCATTGCGCTACGAAGGAGCGATTCGCGTCGCGGTGGGTGCCAGCGCGGCATTGAGTGTCGCCGCGGCCTGGCTGCTGATGCCGCTGAATCGCCTCGCCGCCACCGCCGTTTCAGTGTTGGCGATTACCGGCGCGGCGTTCTTCCGACCGCAACCACCGATGGCCTTGTTAGTCACCTCGCCGCTCAACGTGGGCGCCAAAGGTCGCGTGCTCTACTACGACATCGGGCGCAGCGCGAGCGTGGTGATGCTGGCGCAGGATGGCGGACTGGCCCTGCGGACCAACGGCCTGCCGGAGGCCCTCATGGAGAGTCCGGGGTCGCTGCAGCGCTTCAGCGGGGAGTTCTGGCTGTCGCCACTCGCGGTGATCGCCCGTCCGCAGACGCGCGACATGCTGATCGTCGGTTTCGGTGGCGGCGTGGTGGTGGAAGGCGTCCCGCCCAGCGTGCGCAAGATCGATGTCATCGAGCTCGAGCCCAAGGTCATCGAAGCCAACCGGCTGACCAGCTCGAAGCGCAAGCGTGACCCGCTCACCGATCCGCGCGTGACCATCATCGTCAACGATGCACGCGGCGCATTGCGCCTCACCAGTCGCCGCTACGACGCCATCGTGTCCCAGCCTTCACATCCGTGGACCGCCGGCGCCTCGCACCTGTACACGCGCGAGTTCATGCAATTGGCGCACGAGCACCTGACCCAGGACGGTGTGTTCGTGCAATGGATGAACGTGATTTTCATGGACGAGGATCTGCTGCGCTCGCTGACCGCGACCATGCTCAGCGTCTTCTCCGACGTGCGCGTCTACCGGCCCGATCCGAACACCGTCGTTTTCCTGGCCAGCGATCGGCCGCTCAATCTCGAGACCGAGCTTGCGCGCACCGGTCTGCCGCTGCGCGATGCGCCACTGCACTACGCGCGATTCGGCATCGATACCGTCGAAGACCTGGTCGCGGCGG
>JBDTSV010000014.1:0-11107 GCA_039930985.1 Pseudomonadota bacterium | reverse complement strand
CACCAGTCGCAGTTCGGCAGCCGCGCGGTTCGCGATGATGTCGCAGACCGCGCGAGAGTCCGGCGAGAAGATCACCGGAGCGTCGGTGTAGACGCACAGATGTCCGAGAACGGCGCCGTCATTGGCGGCGAGCGGCATGCCGAAATAGCCGCCGGACTTGCGAAAGGCATTCGGGTAGGCGCGGCTGGCGAGATCGATGGCCACGACTTCCCCGGCCTGCACCACCGCGCAAGGTGTCCGGTCGACGTCGTACTCGTAGTTAGCGACCGTTGCGCCTGAGCGCCAGACACCGAGCGTGCGTGCCCGCTTGTTGGGAGCGGCTTCACAGACGAGCGCTTCGACGGCATCGAGCACCAGCGCGAGATGCGCGGCGAGCTCGGGGAAAAAGTTGTCGCCGCGAGCGCGAGCCAGGCTCGTTGCCAGCAGTTCAAGTGCTTCGCCAGTGCTTGCCGCGGCCATTCGTCCGACACTTCCGGGGAGAGTGCCGCGAGTATAGGTGACCGGCGCAATCCTGGCGCGCGCCATCGTGCACCACCCGCGGGCAGTGCGTGCCCCTGAAGCAGGGCGGTCGACGCTTGCGCTGGCTACTGGCTCCCTAACTTTTCGTCGACCGAGATCTTGCCGGCGCCGAACACCACGAGCACCGCGATCATGTAACCCCAGAGCACGTGTTGCGCGAGCGCGGCTTCGTAGCCTTCGCTGCCCAGTACATGCCAGTAGGAAATGACCGCCATGGCATTGACCGCAAACATTCCGAGCGCGCCGAAACGCGTGAACAGTCCGAGCACCAGCAGAATGGGGAAGAAAAGTTCGCCGAACGTGCCGCAGATCGCCGCGACCGTCGGCGGCAGCACGGGCACGTGGTACTCGCTCTGAAAGAGCTCGAGCGTGACATCCCAGGTGGTTAGCTTCAGCCAGCCCGACTTGAGGAACTGCCAGCTGACCCACAACCGCGTGCCGAGCAGCAGCAACGGGCGAAGGTGATCGAGTCCGCGGCCCAGGGCCGCGTGCGGACGCGCAATCTTGGCAAGGCTGTTCATCGATTCTCCCCGGTGGTTGTTAGTGATCGAGACCGGCAGGGTCGGGCGATTATTTCGCAGCACTGTCCGCAACAGAACCATTCTATTGGCCATGCCTCGGGCCGCGGGATGGTTTGGCCGCAACGCCTGGACCCGCGGCATGGGCGCGTACCGAATCAAACACTTAAAGGGTGGCGCCAGCCGGGGTGCGGTTGCTTGTGGGGCGGGTGCCACGGTCGGCGCGCGGTTCGAGACCTTCCCGGGCCCGGCCGGCGTAAAAATTGCCCGGGACGCTTGCATCATTTTGGGTTACTTTCGCCCGCAATCGGGGTTGGGAGCAGAGAGCGATGCAACTGTCGCAAATGTGGCGCGAGCATCTCCAGGCGGGCTGTCCGCCGGCCATGCGGAGCCTGAACATCGCCGGTACGGCCGCCAGCGCGCTGGACGCCGAGATCACTGCTTGCGTCAGCGCCTGCGTGACGCACTCCCTCAAGATGGATTCACGTATCGAGCGGCGCCTGCATGACATCGCGCTTGCGCTCGAAGGCTTCGAGGGGCAGGGCACGCCCGAAGTCGCGGCCTATTGCAGCCGTCTCAACAAACTGGTGAGCGCGGTGCTCGTGAATGCCGGCCCGGCCGACGTCGCGCGGAGCAATGGCGCCACGGAGTCAGGGACCGCGCAACAGCCAGTGCGTCCGCGGATGCGCCGTAGATAGAAGCCCGATTACTTCGGCTCGAACTTCAGCGACAAGCCGTTCATGCAATAGCGCTCGCCCGTCGGCTGCGGGCCGTCGTTGAATACGTGGCCGAGATGCCCGCCGCAATTCTTGCAATGGACTTCCACGCGCGTCATGCCGTGCGTCGAATCCGTGGTGGTGGCCACTGCGTTGGGCAGGGGCTTCCAGAAGCTGGGCCAGCCGCTGCCGCTTTCATACTTGGTATTCGACTCGAATAACGGCTGACCACAGGCGGCGCAGTGAAACACGCCGGTGCGTTTCTCGAAGTTCAGCGGGCTGGCGCCCGCGCGCTCGGTGCCGTGTTCGCGCAGTACGCGGAATTGATCCGCGGAGAGGACATCGCGCCACTCTTTCTCTGATTTCTCGACCGGATACTTTTCGTCGGACATCTGGATGCTCCTTCGGGTCTGTCGATAGGACCGCGTATGTAAGGAAAATATTTCGAAACGCCACCATGAAAAAGGGCGCATCCGAAGATGCGCCCTTGAACTTTGCTCCGGCCCCTTTTGCTAGCAAATGGGGTCTGACCCCAATTACAGGAGTGGCACCAGCAGCAGCGCCACGATGTTGATGATCTTGATGAGCGGGTTGATTGCCGGGCCCGCGGTGTCCTTGTACGGATCGCCGACCGTGTCGCCGGTGACCGAAGCCTTGTGGGCCTCGGAGCCCTTGCCGCCGAAGTTGCCTTCTTCGATGTACTTCTTGGCGTTGTCCCAGGCGCCGCCGCCGGTGCACATGGAGATGGCGACGAACAGGCCGGTGACAATGGTACCGATCAGCAGTCCGCCGAGCGCGCGGATGCCGGCGCCCGGACCCATGAGCCAGTTCATGCCGAAGGCGATGATCACCGGAATCAGGATGGGCAGCAGCGAAGGCACGATCATTTCCTTTATGGCCGCTTTCGTGAGCAGGTCGACGGCGCGGCCATATTCCGGCTTCGCGGTGCCTTCCATGATGCCCTTGATCTCGCGGAACTGGCGGCGCACTTCTTCCACCACCGCGCCGGCAGCGCGACCCACGGCTTCCATGGCCATGGCGCCGAATAGATAGGGCACGAGGCCGCCGATGAAGAGGCCGATGATCACTGCGGGATCCGACAGAGAGAACTGCACCATTTCCCGGCCCGTGGCGACGAGATGCGTTTCCAGGTTGTGCGTGTAGTCGGCGAACAGCACGAGTGCGGCGAGGCCTGCCGAGCCAATGGCGTAACCCTTGGTCACGGCCTTGGTGGTGTTGCCCACGGCGTCGAGAGGATCGGTGATGTCACGGATCTTCTTCGGCAGTCCCGACATTTCGGCGATGCCGCCGGCGTTGTCGGTGATCGGGCCGTACGCGTCGAGCGCCACGACCATGCCGGTGAGCGACAGCATGGCCGTCGCGGCGATCGCGATGCCGTACAGGCCGCCGAGCGTGAACGCACCGTAGATCGCGAAGCAGATCGCGATGACCGGCAGAGCGGTCGACTTCATCGACACGCCGAGGCCGGCAATGATGTTGGTCGCGTGGCCCGTCTGCGAAGCGCCGGCCACTTTGCGCACCGGGCTGTATTCGGTGGCGGTGTAGTACTCGGTGATCACGATCATGGCGGCCGTGAGCGCGAGACCGATGAGCGCGCAACCGAACATATGCATCTGCAGGTCCGGCATCGTCGCGCTGTTCGGCATGAGCTTTTCGGTGATGAACCAGAACGCCGCCGCGGAGATCAGGCCCGACACGATCACGCCCTTGTAAAGTGCGTTCATGATCTTGCCGCCCTCGGAGGTCTTCACGAAGAAGGTGCCGACGATCGAGGAGACGATGGACGCGGCGCCAAGCGCCAGCGGATAGAGCACGGCGTTTTCGCCCATGCCCGACATCACCAGGCCGCCTAACAACATGGTGGCGACCAGCGTCACCGCGTAGGTTTCGAAAAGGTCGGCCGCCATGCCGGCGCAGTCGCCGACGTTGTCACCGACGTTGTCGGCGATGACCGCGGGGTTGCGCGGGTCGTCTTCGGGAATGCCCGCTTCGACCTTGCCCACCAGGTCAGCACCGACGTCGGCGCCCTTGGTGAAGATGCCGCCGCCGAGGCGCGCGAAAATCGAGATCAGCGAGCCGCCGAATGCAAGGCCCACGAGCGCGTGCAGCGAAGCTTCGGTGCCGATGCGCGGTTGCAGGAAGGCGTAGTAGCCAGCGACTCCCAGCAGGCCCAGTCCAACGACCAGCATGCCGGTGATGGCGCCGCCCTTGAAGGCGACCTGCAGCGCGGCATTGAGGCCGTTGTTGGCCGCCTCGGCCGTACGCACGTTGGCGCGCACCGAGATGTTCATGCCGATGTAGCCGGTAAGGCCGGAGAGGATGGCGCCGATGGCGAAACCGCCCGCCGTCACCCAGTTGAGCGCGAACCCGATGGCTACGAACAGTACGACTCCGACGACGGCGATGGTCGAGTACTGCCGGTTGAGGTACGCCTTGGCGCCAGCCTGAATGGCGGCGGCGATTTCCTGCATGCGCGCATTGCCGGCGGGCAGCTTGAGGATGGCCATCATCGAGAACACGCCGTACAAAACGGCGACAAGGCCAGCGCCAATCGCCAGCCAAAGGGTGAGATTCATGCGGGACTCCTCACGGAAATCATGGACTTAGTTGTTTTACAGGAGCGCCGCCCAGTGCCCGGCTACCCCAAAAGGGCGCGCACTATAACAACGTGAGGCCAACCGGCCAACCGCCGGACAGTAAAGACACCGCGAGACAGTGGGTGTTTCGGCCCCCCCCCTCCCAGGCGGTCGGCGATCCTGTGTCGCGCTGGCTCGATCCCGATGAACAGGCTCAGGGCTTGAACTCTTTATTGAGCTTCTTTTTCACCGCCACGCCCTTGATCTTCACGTAATCAGGCAGCCCGTTCTTGTAGGGCGGATAGTCCTCACCGCCGATGAGCGGCTCGAGGTAGGCGCGGCATTTTTCGGTGATGCCAAAGCCGTCCTCGGTGATGTAATCGCGCGGGAGTTTCTTTTCCACGTTGGCCACTGCCGAGAGCGCCACGTGGCCAACCACCCATTTGTATGGCCTGGCCTTCTTGCGAATGATGGTGGGCATGACGGCGTCATGGCCGCTCACGGCAAGCTCGACGGCAGCTTTGCCCATGGCATAGGCCTGCAGCACGTCGACCTTGGAGGCGACGTGGCGCGACGCGCGCTGTAGATAGTCAGGCACGGCCCAGTGGTATTTGTAGCCGTGCGCTTCGCGGACCAGGTTCGCCACCACCGGGGCCACGCCGCCCAACTGCGTGTGGCCGAAGGCGTCCTTGGTGCCGGCATCGGCGAGGAACTTGCCGTCTGCGTCGTGCACGCCTTCGGATACCACGACCACGCAGTAGCCCACGTCACCGACGACCTGCTTCACCTTGGCGAGGAATTTCTCCTTGTCGAAGGCGATCTCGGGAAACAGGATGATGTGCGGCGCTTCCTTGGGCCCTTTGCCGGCGAGTCCCGCCGCCGAGACGATCCAGCCGGCGTGCCGGCCCATGACTTCCATGACGAACACTTTCGTCGAGGTTTTGGCCATCGAGGCGACATCGAGTGCGGCTTCGCGCGTCGAGATCGCCACGTACTTCGCCACCGTGCCGAAGCCCGGGGTGCAGTCGGTGTGCGGCAGGTCGTTGTCGACGGTCTTCGGCACGCCGATGCAGACGACCTTGTGCCCGAGCTGATCGCCGATCTGGGACACCTTGTTAGCGGTGTCCATGGAATCGTTGCCGCCGTTGTAGAAGAAGTAGCCGATGTCGTGCGCCTTGAAGACTTCGATGAGGCGCTCATACTTGGCGTGGTCCTGCTCGAGGCTCTTCAACTTGTAGCGCGCGGACCCAAAGGCTCCTGCCGGCGTATATCGGAGTCCTTTGATGGTCGCGCGCGATTCCTTGCTGCAGTCGATGAGATCTTCGGTCAGCGCGCCGACGATGCCGTGGCGGCCCGCGTATACCTTGTTGATGAGCTTGGTCTTCATCGCCGCTTCGATGACGCCGGCGGCGGATGCGTTGATGACCGCGGAAACGCCGCCCGATTGCGCATAGAACGCATTCATCGGCTTGGATTTCTTCGCGGCAGGACGCTTGCTCATGTGTGACCCTCGTTTGTCTCGTTTGCGTGAATGTAGGCGTTTGGGTACTGTGACGCCCCTCGCGAGGGGGTCTCGTTTTCAGGTCAAGAATCTAGCATGCGCATCGTTCTCATGGGCGCGCCCGGATCGGGCAAGGGCACCCAAGCCCAGCGTCTCGTAAAGCAATTCAGAATTCCGCAGATCTCCACCGGAGACATCCTGCGCAAGCATCGCAAAGAGGGCACGGAGCTCGGCAAGCGCGCGGACGCCATCATGGCCAAGGGTCTGCTGGTCGATGACGCGACCATGCTCGACATCATCCGCGATCGAGTGGCGCAGCCCGACGCGCAGAAGGGATTCATCCTCGATGGATTCCCGCGCACCCAGACGCAGGCCGAGGCGCTCACCAGACTCATGATCGATCTCGGCACGCCGATCGACGCGGTGGTGCTGTTCAACGTGGGCGACGCCGAGCTGGTACGCCGCATCTCCGGCCGGCGCACCTGCTCTTTGTGCAACAAGGTTTTCAACATTCACACCGCGCCGCCGTCGAGCCCGGCCACCGATTGCGTCGCCGGCAGCAGCGAGCACCAGCTTTTCCAGCGCAAGGACGATGAAGAGGCCACGGTCGCCGAGCGGTTGCGCGTGTATTCCAATCAGACCAAGCCGGTGCTGGCTTACTACTCGGATGCGGGGCTGCTGCGCACCGTGCAGGCCGAAGGTGCGCTCGAAGAAATCACTCAGCGTCTGCTCGATGTGCTGGCGATGAAGCCCGCGTCGACCGCGGTCCGCAAGAAGCGCGCCGCCAAGCGTCGGGCGCTGCCGGCGGCAAAAGCGCGGCCCCGCAAGGCAACGACTGCGAAAGCCAAAAAGACCGTGGCGCGTCGCGCGGCGCCCAAGAAGAAGCGCGCCACCGTGCGCAAGGTTGCACGCAAGGCCACGCGCACGGCGAGGAGCCAGGCGCGACCCGCGCGCCGCAAATCAAAGCGCCGCTAACAGCTGTTCGCCGATCACTGCCGCACGCCAGCCGCGCAACAGGCTGACGTCACGTTTTCCAGCCGCAAGCTTTTCGAGCTCGCGCCGCGTCGCCAATACCTCGGCATTGATTTCCAGGCTCTTCGCCACGTCCGACGCGATTTCGGCCAGACGCTTCACAAGTGCCAGCTGCGCGGGATCCGGGCGTTCGCGTCGCGGCAAGGGCGGCGGCGGATCGCCGATGTCGGCCTCGCGCACCAGCGCCAGCAGTTCCTCGCCGCATTTGCGAACCACCGATTCCTGCATCTCGGGCAACGCCATCAGCGCTTCCGGCGACCGCGGCAGGCGCAGCGCGATTTCGCGCAAGCTCAGATCGTCGAGTATCCAGCCGCGCGGCCGGTTGCGTTCGTCGGCGCGGCGCTCGCGCCAGGCGGCGAGCGCCTGCACCAGTTGATGGCGAGCCGGGTCGAGCGCTGGCAGGCCCTTGACCTTCTTCCACGCGTCTGCGGGCGCGACGCGCAACGTGTCGGGATTGGCGAGCGCCGCGAGTTCCTCTTCCAGCCAGGCCACGCGGCCCTTCGCCGCCAGCGGGTCTAACAAGCTCACGCGCAGTGCCGCGAGGTGGCGCACGTCGTCGAGTGCGTATTCCTGTTCTTCGGCGGACAGCGGTCGGCGGGTCCAGTCCGCGCGCGTATGGGCCTTGGCCAGATCCACGCCGAGCAGCCGGCGTACGAGTTCCGCATAACCCACCTGCGAAGGATGGCCGGCGAGTGCCGCGGCGATCTGTGTATCGAAAACCGGCTGTACCAAGCCAACCGCGGGAAACAGCACCTCGAGGTCCTGGCGCGCGGCGTGCATGATCTTGACGCCGCCCGCGGCGCCGAGCAGCGGCGCAAGACTGGAAAGGTCGGCGATCGCCAGCGGATCGATGCACACGGCGTTGGCGCCGTCGGCGATCTGCAGCAGGCACAGCTCGGCGCGGTAGGTTTTCTCGCGCATGAATTCCGTATCGAGCGCCAGCGCAGGCGCGCGCGCGGCGCTGGCGGCGAAAGCCGTCAGTGCATCGGCAGTGTCGATCATCAAGGGCGCCGTTCTCCGGGTGACGTGTACAATCGGCCCGGCATTATGCTTGTGAACCTCCGCGCATTGCTCGCACGTCTGCTCGACATCGTGCTGTTTCGCGGCGGCCCGGAAAGTCTTCCGGCGTCCACAACCCTGCTCGCCATCGTGATCGTGATGAACATCATCACCGGGCTTGCGGTCGTCGCGATCACTTCCGGGGCGGTCGAGTTCCCGGCCATGGAACTGCTGGTAACCACGCTCGTGCCGCTGCTCTGGTACCAGGTGGCGTTCTCGATGGTGATGAAGCGCGAGCGGTTCGTGCAGACCATGATCGCGTACTTCGGTGTGAACATGCTGTTCGCGCCGTTGCTCACGCCGGTGGTCACGGCCCTGGCGCCGTATTTTCAGCCGCCCGACCCGAACAATCCGGCACCGGCGGCGCTCAGCCTGCTGTTCCTGATGATTGGGGTGTGGGTGTTCGTCGTGTGGGTGCGGGTGGTGCGCGCCGCGTTCGAGTGGCCATATGTCGGGGCGATTCTTTTCGTCTTCGCCGAGAACATCGTCGCGTTCTACATCTATTTACTGCTGTTCGGCGGTTCACCGAACAAGGTCTAGGGGCAAAAGAGGCAATGCACGTTCACATTCTCGGAATCTGCGGCACGTTCATGGGTGGCATCGCCGCCATCGCCAAGGCCGCCGGCCATCGCGTCACCGGCTCCGACAAGAATGTCTATCCACCCATGAGCACACAGCTCGAGGCGTTGGGCATCGAGCTCACCTCGGGTTTCGAAGCCGCCCAGCTGACCCCGCGGCCCGATGTCGTGGTGGTCGGCAACGTCATGACGCGCGGCCTGCCGGTCGTCGAAGCGCTGCTCGAGAGCAACATTCCCTTCACCTCTGGGCCGGAGTGGCTGGCGCGCGAAGTGTTGTGCGACGTGCATGTGCTCGGTGTCTCCGGCACGCACGGCAAGACCACGACTGCCAGCATGCTGGCGTGGATCCTCGAGCACGCGGGGCTCAACCCCGGGTTTCTCATCGGCGGCGTGCCCGGAAACTTCGCGGTCAGCGCGCGGCTCGGCGGACGGAAGTTTTTCGTCATCGAAGCGGATGAGTACGACACCGCGTTCTTCGACAAGCGCGCCAAGTTCGTGCACTACCGTTCGCGCACACTGATTCTCAACAACCTCGAATTCGACCACGCCGACATCTATGAGAACCTGGCGGCAATCAGGAAACAATTTCATCACCTGGTGCGCACCATTCCCGGGTCCGGGTGCATTCTCTGGAACGCCGGCGACGAAAACCTGAAGGCCACGCTCGCCATGGGCGCGTGGACTCCACTGGAAGGTTTTGCGCGCGCGCCTGGGCGTGATGCCGCGTGGTCGCTCGACGTGGAGGAGGGCGGTGACTTCTCGAAATTCGTGGTGCTCGAAGGTGGCAAGCCGGCGGGCACCGTCAACTGGCCATTGTTAGGCGCACACAATGCGGAGAACGCGCTGGCGGCCATCGGCGCCGCCCGGCACGCCGGAATATCCGTGTCGCAAGCCATCGCCGCGCTCGGCAGCTTCAAGGGCGTGAAGCGCCGTATGGAGCTGCGCGGTGAAGTGCGCGGCGTGACGGTATACGACGATTTCGCACATCACCCGACGGCCATCGCTTCGACCATCGACGGCCTGCGGCGCAAGGTCGGGTCGAAACGCATCGTCGCGGTTCTCGAGCCGCGTTCGGCCACCATGCGCATGGGCGTGCATCGTGAAACGCTCGCTCCGGCGCTCAGCGCCGCGGACTCGGTGTGGATGTTCGCGCCGCCCGATCTCGGCTGGGATGCAGACGCGGTGGTCGCGACGCTCGGGTCCAAGGGGAACGTGGCGCGCTCGCTCGATGAGCTCGTCAAGGGCCTCGCGCAAAACACCAGCGCTGGCGACCAGGTTCTCATCATGAGCAACGGCGGGTTCGGCGGCCTGCACGGCAAACTACTCGAGGCGCTGGCCCTCCGGGCATAGCCGCCGGGCAGCAGGAGCATGACGGACAGCAGCGTCATCCCGTTGTTTCCGCTGCATACCGTGCTGTTTCCCGACGGTCCGCTGCCATTGCGCATCTTCGAAACCCGCTATACCGACATGGTGCGCCGCTGCATGCGCGAGCAGCAGCCATTTGGCGTGGTACTCATCGAGGAGGGCGACGAAGCCGGCGTCGTCGCCACCACCGCGACCGTCGGCTGCACGGCGCGCATCGCCGACTTCCACCGCCTGCACGACGGATTGTTAGGCATCGCCTGTGTTGGCGGGCGCAAGTTCCGCGTGGAACGCGTCTGGCGTGCCGCCGATGGCCTCAACATGGGCGAGGTCTGCTGGCTGCCGGAGGAACCCGTGTTGCCGCTGCCGGCCGATTACGCGCGCCTCGGCATCACCGTGCGGCGCGCGCTCGACGATCTCGCCGAGCACTACCAACACGTGGAAAAGAAGTTCGATGACGCTGCCTGGATCGGCGCGCGGCTCGCCGAACTGCTGCCGATTGAGCTTGCCGACCGGCAGGCGTTGCTCGAGCTCGACGATCCACTCGAGCGCCTTGATGCGCTGATGCGCGTGGTGCCCGAACCGGACGCCGCCGGCTAGGCCGGCCAGTTCGTGGCTGCGCGAAATGCCGCATCCGGCATCAGGTCATTTTTGCGATTCGACAGCCGGCATGGAGACGGCCACATGGCCGTCTTTCCTGAGTAGCTCGAGCAGGCCGTCGCGGCCCACGAAGTGCAGGGTTCCGACCACCACCAGGTAATCGCGATCCTCTTCGAGCAGTGATTCGATCTTCGGCAGCCACTGGCGATTCCGCGTGCCTAACAAAGCGTCGTAGAGCGCCGGCGACTTGGCCCGTTCCTTGACGAACTCCTTCTCGAGCGCGCGCAGATCGCCGGTACGCCAGGCAGCGATGAGCTTCTGCAGGTCGTCGGTGAGCTTCGGCGCATCGTCGGCCGAATCGAGCAGGAAGCGGGTCTGTTCCGCGAAGCTGCGTGCGTCGAATACGTTCAGCTGGTCGATCACCGTCTCCAGGCCTTCGACCGGCTTGCCGTCGGCGCGCGCCCGAGCGGTGACCTGCATGTCGATGCCGAGCTCAGGATCGAAACCGGTTCTGGTCAACGCGAACTGGGTGAGCACCAGCGCGGCGGCCCAGGGTTCGAGCCTGGAAATCATGGGTTCCGGAACTTCGAGCGAAGCTGCAAGCGCGGCTACGCGCCCGTATGGG
>JBDTSV010000013.1:0-49366 GCA_039930985.1 Pseudomonadota bacterium | reverse complement strand
CCATCGCATCGCGTCCGCATCGCCTACCAGGGGGCGAAGCGCGCGGAGGTCGAACTGCTGCACGAAGCCGGCAACGGACCGAATCGTGACTTCATCCTGCGCTACCAGCTCGCTGGCGCCGGTATCGAATCCGGCCTGATGCTGTTCGAGGATGCCAAGGAAAATTTCTTCCTGGCAATGATCGAACCGCCGAAACGCGTGACTGCGGCGCAGATTCCCGCCCGCGACTACGTCTTCATCGTCGATGTGTCGGGTTCGATGCACGGCTTCCCGCTCGAGATCAGCAAACAACTGATGCGCAACCTGCTCTCCGGCCTCAGGCCCACCGACACATTCAATGTGCTGCTGTTCGCCGGCGACTCGGCCGTGCTCGCCGAGAAGCCCCTGGCGGCAACGGCCGCCAACATCGCCAAGGGAATCGAACTCATCGATTCGCAGCAAGGCGGCGGCGGTACCGAGCTCTTGTCGGCGCTCAAGCGCGCGCTGGCGCTGCCGGGTGGCGCCGACCGTGCGCGCAGCATCGTGATCGCCACCGACGGCTACGTGTCCATCGAAGCCGAGTCCTTCGACCTGATTCGCGGCAACCTCGGCAAGGCCAACGTCTTCGCGTTCGGCATCGGTAGTTCGGTCAATCGTTTTCTCATCGAAGGCATGGCCCGCGTCGGCCAGGGAGAGCCGTTCATCGTCACGAATGAATCCGAAGCGGAAGGCCGCGCCGAAGCATTGCGGCGCTACATCGAATCGCCGGTGCTCACCAAGGCGCGACTGGTCACGCAAGGCTTCCAGGTGTACGACGTGGAGCCGCCCGGCATCCCCGACGTGCTGGCCGAGCGGCCGGTCATCGTGTTCGGCAAATGGCGCGGCGCCCGCACAGGCAATCTCATCCTCGAAGGCCTGAGCGGTTCGGGCAAGTTCGAGCAGGTCTTCGACCTGGCCAAAACCACTCCGAACTCGGGAAACGCCGCATTGCGTTATCTGTGGGCGCGCAGCCGCATCGCCCGTCTCGATGACTACCAGCGCATCGGCCAGGATGCCGAGCGCGTCAAGGAGATCACCCGGCTCGGGCTCGACTACCACCTGCTGACTAACTACACGTCGTTTCTCGCGGTCGACCACACGGTCCGCAACCCGAATCCCGGCGACGCGGAAACCGTCAGACAACCCGTGCCGATGCCGCAGGGGGTCAGCGACTTCGCGGTGGGCGGCTCGTTGCCCACGTCGCCCGAACCCGAGCTCGTGGCGTTGCTCGGCGTAGCCGGCGCCGCAGCGGCGTGGGCGCGGCGGCGGCGGAGCCGGAAACGTGCGCAGTGAGACTTTGCAGCGCCACGCCGGCTTGCTGGTCGCGCTGCATGCGGCGAGCTTCTGGCCGGTGTGGCGCTGGTACGTCGATCGTCTGAACGACGGATCCGATGAACCCTGGGCGATCGTGGCGTTGCTCGCCGCGGCCCTGCTGAGCTGGCCCAGACAAGGTTTCAGGTTCGATGGGCGCGACCCGCTGATCGGCGCCGCCGCGCTGCTCACTCTTCTTTATGCGGCGCTGGCGCCGTTCACACCTCCCCTGGTCCGGGCGGTGGTGGCGATGAGCGCGTTGGCTTGCAGCTGGGTCAGCATTGCCGGCGCGCGCGAACGAATGCCGGCGATTGCCGGGCTGCTGGTGCTGTCGGTCCCGGTGATCGCGTCCTTGCAGTTCTACGCCGGCTATCCACTGCGCGTGGTGACCGCTACCGGTGCCACGGGGGTTCTGAACCTGTTCGGTTTCGACGTGGTGCGCGTCGGCACCCGTATGTCCGCGGGCGTACGCACGGTGCTGGTGGATGCGCCGTGCAGCGGCGTGCGCATGCTGTGGACCGCCTGCGTGTTGAGCTGCGTGCTCGCCGCACTTCGCCCGGCGGTCGGGTGGCGCTCGATGAGCGCGGCGCTGGCACTGATCCTGCCCGTCGTGCTGCTGGTCAATTCGGTGCGCGCCGCGTTGCTGTTCCTGCTCGAGACGCGACCAACGCCAGCGCCCGCGGCGCTTCATTCGCTGGTTGGCATTGCGACATTCATGCTCGCCGCGGCGCTGATTCTCGCGAGCGAGACTGCGCAGCAGCGCTGGTCAGGAAGTTCGCGCGGGCGCGCGGTCCGCATGGCCGTCGGCACGCCATCATGAGGTTCGCTGGCTTGTTGTTGCTGAGCATGGCCGCGGCGGCCATTTCGCCTTTGTTAGCCCTTGAATGCAACGTGCCGGTGGCGCACGCAGCGTTTCCCGCGTGGCCGCACGAGTTCCGTGGCCGCCCGCTCGTCGAGATGCGGCTGAACGCGGACGAACGGCGGTTCCTCGCCGATTTTCCCGGCGCCGTCGCGCGCTTCAGCGACGGCGAACACGACATCATCATGCGCTGGGTCGGCCAGCCGACGCGCCGCCTGCATCAGGCTGAAGACTGCTATCGCGGCTGGGGATATGAGGTGTCGCAATCCCGCCTTCACAAGGACGCAGACGGAACCCCGTGGCGTTGTTTCACGGCGCGAAACGGCAAAGGCGAGCGCGCGATCTGCGAGCAGATGCGCGACCTCGAAGGCACTCACTTCACCGATGTGTCGTCGTGGTATTGGGCCGCAACTCTGCACAAGACGACCGGCCCCTGGCTGGTTACCACCGTCGCTCAGTAACGGCACTGTCGATTCCGGCGTTTCCCGTTCGACCAGTCAGTGTCGAAGCAAAAACCCGCGAGGAATCGGACATGAAAGCGATATGGAAGAAGACTTTGCGCGTGCTCACCGCGCTGATGGCACTGGGCCTTTGGGTTGAATTCGTCCAGGGGGCCGAAAAGGCGCCCGAGGCGAAAAGCGGTTACGTCCAGGCGAACGGCATCAAGTATTACTACGAGATCAGTGGCCAGGGTGAGCCGCTGCTGCTGTTGCACGGCGGACTCGGTTCCACCGGCATGTTCCAGCCCATCCTGCCGGCGTTCCAGGATCACCGGCAGGTGATTGCGATCGACCTGCAGGGTCACGGCCGCACGGAACTGGGTTCGCGCAAGATCAGCCTCATCGACCTCGGCGATGACGTGGCCGCAGTGCTCACCAAGCTCGGGTACAAGAATCTCGACGTCATGGGGTACTCATTTGGCGGCGGCGTCGCCTTCCGCCTCGCGGTCCAGCATCCGGAGCTGGTCCGACGCCTCGCGCTCGTGTCGGTGGGATTCGCCACCGAAGGCTTCTATGCCGAGATGCGCGAGCAGCAGAAGCAGCTCAACGCGGGCTTTGCGGAGCAGATGAAGCCGACGCCGATGTATCAGTCATACGTCGCCGTGGCGCCGAGGCCGGAGGATTTCCCGCGCCTGCTGCAGGCCATGGGCGATCTCATGCGCGAGCATTACGACTACTCGGCCGACGTGAAGAAACTCACCATGCCGACGATGCTGATCTTCGGCGACAGCGACATGTATCGCCCCGAGCACATGGTCGAGTTCTACAAATTGTTAGGTGGCGGGCTGCGCGACGCCGGCTGGGGCCGCGAGACCATGTCGAAGAATCGACTGGCGATCATCCCCGACCAGACTCACTACGACATCTTCTTTTCGCCGAAGCTGGTGGCGACCGCGCTGCCCTTTCTCGACGGCATCAGCGGCTCGAAGACCTGGGAAGAAAACGTGAAGAAGGCCGGTCAGCCGTAACGCAGCTTCAGGCCGAGGACGGTGCCCGCGAGCGCGAGCGTCACGGTGTTCGCGAGAATCATCGGCAGGGAGTTGATCGCGATTCCATAGGCCAGCCAGAACGCGACGCCGATGGTGAAGATGATGTACATGTCGCGCGAGATTCCCCGCGTGTCGCGCGAGCGGATGGTCATGACGGCCTGGGGGATGAAGGACGCGCTGGTGAGCGTCGCGGCGACGAAGCCGAGCCATTCGAGGTTCATGGCGGCGATTGTCCGCGAACAGCGGGTGAAGTGGTGGCCGGGGTCGGAATCGAACCAACGACACGCGGATTTTCAATCCGCTGCTCTACCAACTGAGCTACCCGGCCACGGGTAATCGCGAAGGGCGCGTATTAGAACGGCAGGTCGCCGCTCCGTCAAGCAACCCCGGGCTTAAGCCCTTGATTTTGAGGGATAGGCAGCGATGTTCAGCCGGCTGCAGCACGCTCATACACGGTTCGATATTCGAGTTTGCGCGCGCGTTCACCTTCGACGTGCGTGGTCACTATTAGCTGTTTGCCACCGTCGCCAATCTCATAGCTGCGCGTCGCGACCGGCCCATCGGTGACCTTGTATTTGACGACGAAGGCACCGTCCTTCCAGCCGGCAATGCGCTCGGCAGTACCGCCCTGAACCGACGCGACGACTTTCTCGCCGTAAACGAACTCGGTCGAAACGCCGTCGGCATCGAACGCGAGCTCCTTGGGCTGCTGTTTGATCGCAAGCACCGAAGGCTGGAAGATGAAATCCGCGAGCACGGAATTGCCACGCTGGAAATCACGACCGCCCCCGGGTTCTCCGCCGCGCGACATTCCGCCGCCGGGCATTCCCATTCCGCCGCCGCGACGATGCATGCCTCCGTGTCGACTGCCGTCACGCGACGAGGGCTGCGTGACGGAGAACGCGGGTGCGCGACAATCGGCTGAGGACGAACATAGGAGTAGCCTCGCTGAACGAATATTGACGGTGACCAGCGGGTGCAGGAACAACGCAGCAACACTTACGAGGTTGACGCGGCGTTTCCTGGGCTCGCTCTCGCCGCGCCGAACGACTTGATTTACAGCATGTTGCCACCATTTCGGGCCGACCATGAATACAGCTGCCAACCTCGCCACCACCCCGCGGGCGGTCGTCCAGACGCTTCGCGGCCAGCCCGCCTCCGACGGCGCGGGCGTCAAACTCACGCGCGTCATCGGCCAGCCCAAGCTGCCCGATCTCGACCCGTTCCTGCTGCTCGACGAGTTCGGCACCGACAAGGCGGAGGATTACATCGCGGGATTTCCCGATCACCCGCACCGTGGCTTCGAGACGGTCACGTACATGCTCGACGGCCGCATGCGTCACAAGGACAACCATGGCAATGAGGGCGTGCTCGAACCGGGCGCGGTGCAGTGGATGACCGCGGGCCGGGGCATCGTGCACTCCGAGATGCCCGAGCAGCGCGAGGGCCGCATGCGCGGCTTCCAGCTGTGGATGAACCTTCCGGCCAGGGACAAGATGACCGCACCTAACTACCAGGAATTCAACGGCGAGAAGCTGCCGGTGGTGGATCGTCCTGGAGTGAGCGTGAAGGTGATCGCGGGCGAGCTCGACGGCAGCATCGGCCCGGTGCGCCAGCCGGCGACTGATCCTGTGTACCTGGACATCCGGCTGGATGCCGGCGTCGACTTCGACGTCCCGATCCCGGTCGGCCATTCGGCCTTCGTGTACGTGTACGAAGGTGGCCTGTCGGTGGGCGTGTCGCGCGAAGCGGCCACAATCCGTGCGCAGGAGCTGGCCGTGCTCGGTGACGGGGGCGCGGTGCGTTTGCAGGGCCGCGAGGCACGCAGCCGCGCAATCCTGGTTGCCGGCCGCCCGCTGCGCGAACCGGTGGCGCGTTATGGTCCATTCGTCATGAACACGCGCGAAGAGCTCCATCAAGCCTTCGCGGACTATCAAGCTGGAAAGTTCTAACGCCCCGCTGGGTCCAGTCAATCCGGCTTGACGAATTCCTTGGGCGCTGCCGAGCCCTCGCCGAAGAAGAATTTCTCCATCTCGAACTCGAGCCGCTTGCGGTGCGCGGGCTCGATGGGCGTGAGCCGGTATTCATTGATCAGCATGACCTGGTGGCGGACCCACTGCTGCCAGGCTTCCTTCGATACGTTCTCGAAAACGCGTTTGCCGAGCTCGCCGGGATACGGCGGCCGGTCGAGGCCGGGCGCTTCTTTCTTGAGCAATACACACTGAACCAGTCTGGTCATGACTCTTTTCTCACCGACAATTTTTCAAGCAGGGTCTTGATGGGCGCCGGCAAACCGACGCGCGCGGGGCGCTCCAGGTCATACCACAGCGCGTTGCCCTCGCGCACGCCAGCCTCAGCGCGGCAATTGGCGAGCAGCGGCGTGATCACCAGGTCGAAATGCGTGAAGCGGTGCTCGATGTCAGGCAGCGGGGCACGCGCAAGCCTCGCATGGCTGAGCGCTCCGCTCGCGAAGGCTTCGGCCGCATCACGGTGCTCGAATTCTGGCAGGCACCACAAACCACCCCAGACGCCGCTCGGTGGACGCTGCACCAGCAGCACTTCGGAAGCACGCCGTGCCACCAGCATCACCGCGTGCTTTTGCTTGCGCGCCGCGCGCTTGCGTTTCGCGGCCGGCAATTCGCCCTGGCGGCCTTCGATGCGCGCGCGGCAGTCCCCGGCAATCGGGCATTCCTCACAACGAGGTTTGCCACGCGTACACAGCGTGGCGCCCAGATCCATGATGGCCTGCGTGTAGGTGGCGACATTTGTCGCGGGCGTGTTGTCGTCGGCGAGCCGCCAGAGTTGTTCCAGCGTCGCGCTTTCATCGATCGCGCCATCGATCGCGTAGAACCTCGCGAGCACGCGCTTCACGTTGCCGTCGAGTATCGAATGGCGGGCTCCCGAGGCGATGGCGAGGATGGCGCCGGCCGTGGAACGCCCCACTCCTGGCAACGCCATGACCGCTGCGAGCGAGCGCGGAAACTCGCAACCATGCAGCGCGCGAATGAGCTGCGCGGCGCGATGCAGATTGCGCGCGCGCGCGTAGTAACCCAAACCGGTCCACAGGTGCAGCACTTCGTCGGCCGATGCGTCGGCGAGCGCGCCGACTTCGGGAAACCGTTGCATGAACCGTTCGAAGTACGGGATGACCGTGGCCACCTGCGTCTGCTGCAGCATGATCTCGGAGACCCACACACGATAGGCGCTGATATCTTTTTGCCACGGCAGATCGTGCCGGCCGTACTTCGAATGCCAGGCAAGCAATCGCGGCGCGATGCGTGGCAGGCGCGCGGTCATGGCGCGGCCGCAGGTTGTTTGGTCACGCCATGCAAACCGTTCTCATCGAGGATCAGGCGCAGCGTGACTCCCTTCATGTCGATGTCATCGAGCGTCGCGTGCTCGAGCTCGATGACGCCGCGGAACTTGAGCTCCTTCAGCATCGCCGTGGGCAGGACGAAGGGCGCGCTGGCCGGATCGGTCGGGGGGATGTAGCGCGAGATGTTGAGATCGTCGCCGTGCAGCGCGAACTCTCCGACCGGCGATTCGCCGGCGCCGCGGTGAAATTCGCCATTGAAATGTGACTCGTCGAGCGAAAGCGAGAAGGGATCGATGCCGATCGCGCCGTCGTCGAAGACCCCGGAAACGGTGAACCGTAGTTTGCCGAGCGCCTTCGGATCCGCGGTCTTCGGCGCCTCGATGCCCACCGACCTGAGCAAGGCGCGCGGATCGAATTCATTGCTCTTCATGCTGCCGGTGACTTTCGGCTTCTCACCGAGCGTGCCGGCAACCGCACCCTCGGCCTCGAAGCCGCCGAACGCCACGGTGAATTCCTTGATTTCGACCGCGCTGAAATCTTCAGGGAGCGCGGCTTCGGGCACTTCGAGCTTGAACGGTACGCCCACCGCGGCGAATCCGTCCACGTGCAGCACACCCGCGATCGCCGTGCCGGTGAATGGCCTGCCGGGCGCGATTTCGTCGGTAGTTAGATTCAGCGCCGTGACTTCGACATGCCTCGGCACGGTCTCATCGACGAATGACACCCGGCTGTCTTCGATCTTGACGCCGTCGATGTGTATTTCCATTGGTTTGGCATTGGGATCCGCTGGCTGGTTGCCGCCCATGCCCTGCCAGTTGGCGGTACCGTCGGCGTGGCGCACCAGGCGAACGTCGGCGCCGCTCAGGAACACGCGATCAGCCACCAGTTTTCCGCGCAGCAGCGGGAAAAGTTTCGCGCCGAGCTGCGCACTCTTCCAGGCCGCCATGGGCTCGGGGCCGAAACCCGCGGCGTTGCCGAAATGGCCTTCGCCGGTACGCAACGCCAGCCACGGGAAGAAGCCGAGTTCGATGTCGCCGACCAGCGTGAACTCGCGGCCGGTGGCATCACGCACCGCCGCTTCGATATTCGACTTGAAGCTGTTGGGATTGACCAGCCAGACGATCACCAGCACGCCGATCACGACGAGGGCGAAAATCGCACCGACACCCAGCGAAACCCATTTGATTAGACGCACGCGGCCGACATTGTAGCGATGTCGGCCGCGGGGTTTGGGGCGCCTTCAGCGATCGCAGATGTCGATGTCGCCCGACAGTGTCTTGGCCCGCACACGGGCGCCTGTGTCGGAGCGGACATTAAGGCGGACGCCAGGGCCATATTTGCTGACCCGCTCCACGTTCTGCGCGAGACAGCCCATGATGTCGCCGCTGAAAGATTCGATTTCCGTGGACAGTCCATCAGGCGCCGAGAGCCGCAGCGTGATGTCGCCGCTCACGCCTTCTACGTCGACACGGCCGTCACGCGTCAGTTTGCCACGCAGCTCGAGATCGCCCGAGGTAGTGCGGCCGCGAACCTCGCTGGTCTCGCCCAGCTGCAGGCGCGCGTCGCCGCTGACCGTGACCACGTCGAGTTTTCCGGCCGTGTTGGTGATATCGAGGCTGCCGCTCACCGAAGCCACGCGCAGCGACAGCGCCTTGCCACTGCCGCGCACCGTGACGTCGCCGCTCACCGAGCGCACTTCGGACTCGTCGCCGGCGATATCGGCCGTGACTTCGCCGCTCACGCTCTTGAGCCGCTGCGTGCCGAGCACACCGCGCGACGACACGTCGGCACTGACCGCGGTCACTTCGACACTGCTGCCCTTGGGCACGGACACTTCGATGTCGGCGTCGCCATCGTGCGAATTGCCGCGTGGCAAAACCACTTTGACCATGGTGCGGCCGCCGCTCGAATCCACGTCGATTCGTTCGACGTCGCGGCCGAGCGTGCCCGTGACCTGCACTTCATTGCGATCCCAGCCGCGCACGTCGATGCTGCCCGACACGTTGGAGATGACGACCTCGCCCGTGGCGCCGGCCGCGACCTTGCGATCCACCGAGTCGCTGCCGGCAACTGCCACGAGCGGCAGTGCGCACACGACTAACAAGAAGGCGGATTTAAGATATTTGAATTCGTTCATAACACTAGGTCTCCTGGCTGCCGGAATCACGCACCGCGGTCAGCGCGCGCATTTCTTCCTGGCAGGAATTCACTAACAACTCTTGCAGCAGCGCATTGGCTGGATCGCGCCCGAGCGCCGCTTCGATTTCACCGATCGAGCGCCGCAGCGTGGCGAGGCTCGCACCCACTTTTTCGCGTTCGGCCAGTGGCATCTTGCTGAGCCGGTTCTGCACTTCGACCAGCAGCGACTCGCGCTCCTTTCGATAATTCGCGTCGCGCAGCGCGGCCGGGATGAGTTCCGGCGAGCCGTGCGTCGACGTGCCCGCGACCGTATCGGGCCGATGCTCGATCAGGCGGCCCAGGAACACGCCGAAGGTGACCAGCGCGACAGCCGCCGCCATTCCGGCCGCGGGCATCCACCGCGAACGGCGGCGAACGGCGGTCGCAGGCATCGCGTCCACGGCCCCGGCTTCGATAGCCGCCGCGATTGCGGGCCACAGATCGCGGGCGGGCGGCAGGTTCTGCGCCAGCTCGTCGATTCGGTTCACGCGTCGCATGGTCATCGCACACCTCGTTCCAGTCTGTCCCGCAGCAGGGCTCGCGCCCGATGCAGCTGCGCCTTGCAGGTCCCCACGGCGATGCCGAGCATCGACGCGGCTTCCGAATGTTCGTAACCGTACACACCGCACAACACCAGCGCGTCTTGTGCGCCCCGCGGCAGCGATTGAATCGCGGCCTCGAGCTCTTCCTCTTCCACCGGCGTATCGAAACTCAACACCGGCTCCGCGTACTCGGTGGGGTCCTCGACCGCCATCTCGGCGTTCGACGGCCCGCGCCGTTTCTCGAGCACGGTGTTCACCGCGATACGGTGCAACCACGTGGAGAAGCTGCTGCGCGCTTCGAATCTCGGCAGCGCCTTCCACGCCTTGATGAAGGCATCCTGGGCGCAGTCGGCCGCGAGATCAGGGTTGCGCGTCATGCGCAGGCAAAGCCCATGCACCCGACCCACGTGATCGCGGTAGAGACGCTCGAAAGCTCGTGAGTCGCCCTTCCGTGCGCGCTCGATGAGCGCTGCGTCGAAATCTACGACCGTGTCGGTTTTCGTCATCCGGGCTGTCGCACCATCTGCCAAGCGTCTCTCCCTCGTACATACATTAGAGGGAGTCCACGTGGCATAGGTTTGAAATGCGGTTCGGGAGGCGGGAAGCCAGCGATTTCCCGGCAAAAAGGGCAGTTCCTGCCCCAGGTGCGGCCCATTTTGCTAGGAAATGGGGAGTGTCCCCATTCTTAGCTGCGCTGGGTACCGCCGGAGAACCACTTCATGGCGTACTGGAGGAGCTGGCTGTTCGTGGCCAAGCCGAGTTTATGTTTGATGGTCTGGCGGTGGGATTCGATGGTTTTGACCGAGAGCGTGAATTCCTGCGCGATTTCGCGCGAACTCATGCCGCGGCCGATCATGTTGAGGATCTGTACTTCGCGGTTCGACAAACGCGCCACAGGATCGTTGGTCTCCGAGCGGCTGTCACCGGCACGCTGGTCGAGCGAGCGCTGTACGGTTTCGCTGACATAGGTGCGGCCATCGAGCACACGGCGCACGGCGATCAGCAGCTGATCCGACGCGGCCTGCTTCATGATGTAACCCATGGCGCCGGCGGCCAGCAGCCGTTCCGCGTAGATGGTTTCGTCGTGCATGGACAAAACCAGCATGCGCAGCTCGGGCATCTCGGCGTGCATTTGCCTAACGAGTTCGATGCCGTCGCCACGTTCGAGCGACAGGTCGACCACCACGATGTCGGGTTTGCGGGCGCGGATGGCTTCGCGCGCCACCGGCTCGCTCTCGGCCTCGCCGCACACCGCGAGATCCGGTTCGGCTTCGAACATGCGCCGCAGCCCTTGCCGCACGATCGGGTGGTCATCGACGATGAGAATCTGGCGCTTGGTGGCCATCGTTGCGGTCATGATCGATCCCCTACGCCCATTTATTAGGCGTGAATCGTGACGAAGATACTGCGGAGCGTCAATCCTTCGCCCTACGTATACGCCACTATAGTTAGACCCAATTCAAATTGCCGGCTCAATTCTTGAGGGGAAATCCCCCGCGCGGCAACGAATCCCCGTCAGCCGGCGCTCGATGCGGACAGGTGCAACGGACGATGACACCGCCGCCCTTGTTGTTCGCAATCGTGACATCGCCGCCCAGCATCTGTGCGCGGTAACGCATGAGCTTCATGCCCATGCCGTTGTTGCTGGCGTTTCGCTCATCGAAACCCCTACCGTTGTCCTGAACGCTGAGCGTCAAGACACCCTCTGCCGTGGCGAGGTCAATCGTGACTTGAGTGACTCGTCCATGACGGATGGCGTTGGTAAAAGCCTCCTGAGCGATGCGATATAGGTGCGTCGCAGCACCATCGTCGAGCGTGAGCGGCTCCTTCAAAGAGGTATTGAAGTGGGCTCTGACTCCGTAGCGCTCCATGCCGCGCACCGCCATCGACTGCAGGCCGGCGATGAGGCCGCCGCGATCGGCGCCCACCGGCGCAAGGCCGCGCGCCATGGCGCGCGTGCTTTCGATGGCACCGTTCACCAGGCTGATGATGTCTTCGACATCGGCGCGCGCGCTGGAGTCTTCTTTGCGCAGCAGGGCAACCACGCTTCGCAGCATCAGGGCAACCCCGGTCAAGTCCTGGCCAAGGCCATCGTGCAGGTCCGAGCCGATGCGCAATTGCTCGCGGCCGGCGATCTCGAGGATTTCTCGCTCGAGCACGCGGCGTTCGGTGACGTCGGTGATGACCGCGAGCCGATGCGTCTCGCCATCGACGTGCGTGAGCGTCGCGACACAGGCGGCCTCGAACATGGAACCATCGCGGCGCCGGCATTTGAACTCCACCGGCGCGAGGCCCGGCGGCTCGGTGATCGTTCCTAACAAGTGCTGATCGAGGCGGTCGCGGCGCATGCCCGGAACTTGCGCGATGAGATCGTCGATCGAAGTGTCTACGGCCATGCCGGGCTGAAAGCCGAACATGCGTTCGAACGCCGGGTTGGCCATGCGGATCATATTGTTGATGTCGATGACCACCACGCCTTCGTGCAGCAGCTCGAACATGCGCGCCTGGGTCTCGCGCAGGTGCTGCGCGGCCTGGCGGTCGGTGATCTCGGTGATGTTGATGACCGCACCGGTGATCCCCGCCGGCGATCGCACCGCGCGAATGCGCGAGTCGAAGACGCGCCCGTCGTTGCCGCTGCTGGCAAGCTGGATCTCCACCGGTTCGCCTGCCTGCAACACCTGCGTGAGCGCCGCGAGAATGCTGGGCCGATCTTCGGGCACTGCTATTTCGTCGAGGCGCTGACCGATGATGCTTTCGCGCGATAGCGCACGAATGCCGCGATTGATGAACTGCACGCGTCGTTCGGTGTCGACCAGGATTAGCCAGTCGCCGGTACCCGCGGCGATCATCTGCAACATTTCCTGAGATTCGCGCAATGCTTCCTGGGCGCGCGCCTGGTCGCTGATGTCGATGGCCACGCCGACGATGCGCACCACCTTGCCGGCCGCGTCGCGCACCACGCATGGCGAATCGAGCAGCGTCACGTAATGTCCGTCGCGATGCCGGATGCGGTACTGCAACGCCACCATGGACTCAGCGCTTCGATCGAACCACTGGTTGAGCAAAGGCTTGTCGTCCGGGTGCACCAGCGCCGCCCAATCGGCAGGGCGTGCCAGGTCGACGTTGGCGTAGCCCAGCACGCGGTCCAGACCTTCGCCGGTGGATAGCCCGCTCAAAGCGTCGATCTCGTAGACCACGCAACGCAGCTCGCGGGCGACGGCGCGGAACCGCTGGTCGGCCGCCGAGAGAGCGGTTTCGCGAATCTTGCGTGCCGTGATATCGACGACCAGGCCCAGCACGCGTCGCGTGGACCCGTCGGGTGCGCGATCGATGACGTAGGCGCGATCGAGAGCCCAGTGCCAGCTGCCGTCGGTGTGCCGGAACCGGTACTCAGTCTCGAGCACCTGCGCGGTCGAATCGACGCGCCGCAGGCGTTCGCGGAATTTCTCGATCTCCTGGTCCGGGTCGGTGCCCAGCAATTGCCGCCAGGTCTTGATGTTGGCGCGCCCAAATGCCGGCTCGACGCCGAACACGCGGTAGTAGCCGTCGGTGTGATTGGTGAGTCCGTGCTCGACGTCCCAGTCCCAGACTCCCGCGGTAGTTAGCTGCAGCGCCGCCTCGACCCGTTCGTTGCGCGCGTTCGCGCGGCGCTCGGCCACCTTGGTCTCGTCGAGATCCATGCACACGCCGAGCATGCGCACGGCCTTGCCCTGGGCATCGCGCTCGACCACCCGGCCGCGCTCGAACACCCAGCGCCAGAGACCGCCGCGGGTCTTGATGCGATACTCCGCGTCGTAGTACTCGGCCTTGCCGGCAACGTGTTCGGAAAATTTCCGCGTCGCCTCCGGCCCGTCGTCGGGATGGAGGTTCTCGTCCCAGCGGGTGATGTGCCCGATGCCGTCGCACGGATCGATGTCGTGGCGGTCGCACCAGTCGTTGAACCAGCGCGTCCGGTCAGTTGTGAAATTGGCTTCCCACAACCCGATGCCCGCGCCCCAGGCCGCGGTCTCGAGCATGGATTCGCTCGAGCGAAGATGCGCTTCGGCATGCTTGGCGGCGTCGATGTCGAGCGATACGCCGATGACCAGGACCGGCCGGCCCTGCAGATCCCATTCGACGGCGCGGCCGCGATCCTGCATCCAGCGGTACTCGCCGCCGGCGGTCTGGAAGCGGTATTCGAACTCGACGGAATCGCGCTGGCCGTGGGCGTGCTCGCGCAGCTGCCGGTCGACATTTTCGCGGTCGTCCGGATGCAGGTTGCTGAACCAGGGATTCGAGCCCGCTTCCCATTGAGCGCGCGAATAGCCGGTCATCGCCAGCCACAGCGGACTCGCGGTGCGTACATTGCTCGGCACATGCCATTGCCAGAATGCGGCGCGCGCGCCCCACAATGCGGTGGCGAGCCGCGACTCGCTGTCGCTGCGCGCAACCTCTTCGCTCTTGCGCCGGTCGATGTCCAACAGCAGCCCGGTGATGCGCAGCGCGGATCCATCGTGCTCGCGAGCCACCACGCGCCCGCGATGCAACACCCACAACCATCGATGACCGGCAGCTAACAACCGGTATTCGCATTCGAATCGTTCGCCGCCGTGGTGACAGGAATCGGTGGCGGCAATGAATGCGCCGTGATCGTCGGGATGAATACGTCGCTTCCATTCGGCGCCCGGCATCGGGCCCACGCTCAATTCGATGCCGAACGCGCGCAGCCATGCTTCGTCAACCTGAAACTGGTCGGTAGACAGGTGCCAGTCCCAGACGGCCGCCTGTGCAAGCGCCAGCGCCGAACGGAATTCGGCAGGAAGGGGCACTCCCCCTGGGGACTCGGCGGATTCGGGACGCGCGTTCATGACCGATTATTGTTACCTGCGCGGACGCCGCGCACTTTGATGTACTTCCTGCTTTGCGGACTTCGACGACGGCAAAGCTGCCAAATCATCCGTGATTTCATGCTCTTCGGCGCGCCCAATCTCCTCGGATTAGGTATTCCAGTAAGGGTCGTACGGCTACTGGACTAACTGCCATGTAAGTAATCTCTGACATAAGGTTTTTACAAAAGCCAGATTCACAGGCCGATTGGACTAGCGGGGAGGTCAAAGTGGTGGACGGAAGCAGGACGCAACAGGCACTCGTGGCGGACTACACCGAGTGGAAAGCCCGGGACTACTTCGATACCTACTATAGCGAGGTCGTGCTGCCCGACGAGCAGGCTGTCCTCGCCTATCAGATCGATGTTCTTCGCGCGGCTCGGGCACGTTTCGGCCGCGGCCTGGAATACGGCTGTGGTCCCACCATGCATCGGGCGATCGCGGCGTCGAAATATGCGTTTCGCCTCGACATGGCGGACTGGCTGGCCGACAACCTGGCCGAAGCCCGCGAGTGGCTGTGCGCGGATGACAGCGCTCCCGAGTGGAAACGCTTCACGCGCTACGTGCTCGCCTGCGAAGGACATTCGCGGCCTGGCAACTCGCGCGTGGTGCAGCGTGAAGCGCAGACCCGCAAGGTGGTGCGCGGCCTGTACGTGAGCGATGCGCGACTACGCCAGCCACTCGGTGCCACGCGCGAAGGTTTCTACGATCTCATCATCACCGGTTTCTGCATCGACGCGATCTCGAGCGACCCCGCGGTGTGGCGCCGTTGCATGCGCAATGTGACCTCGATGCTTCAGCCCGGCGGCACGTTCATCATCCACGCGCTGCACCAGTGCAAGGCGTACAAGTGCGGCGATCGCATGTTCCCCGGCTCGAACCTCAACATTGATGACATGCACGACGCCATGCTGCAAAACGGCTTTGCGCCGTCGAGCATCGACGCGCAGGTGATCCCCTGCCGCGACAATGCGAAGTATGGCTACTCGGGGATCCTCACCGCCTCGGGCCGCAAGGCGGCTTCGCGCCGGCGTTAGTCAGGACGCCGGCAGCTGGAAAAGCAGCAGCTTTACAGCCGCTGGAAAATCCAGACCACGCCGGCGGCGCCCAGTGCGCATGAGCCGAGTGGCAGCACGCCGCCCGCGTACCAGCGCGTGGCGCGCATCGAGTAGATCAACGGCAGCACTACCGCCACGATGCTGAGCTGAGCCAGCTCCACGCCGATGTTGAAACCCGCCAGCAGCGGCAAGAGCGACGTCCCGGATGCATCGATTTCGCTCAGCGCATTCGCGAACCCGAAGCCGTGCACGAATCCGAATCCGAACGCCAATGGCAATCGCAGCCGCGACAGGTGCGGCAGCAGGTTGAGCCCGCCGGCCACGGCGATCGAGGCGGCGATGGCGACTTCGATGGATTGAATCGGCAACTTCACCGTGCCCGTAACGGCGAGCGCCAGCGTGATCGAATGCGCGACGGTGAACGCGGTAATGATGGTGACGATGTCCCGGGTCACCTGCCGCCAGCCCGTCGCGCCTTGCCACTTGCCATTCACCGGGCGCATGACCGACGGCAGCAGCAACAGCAACACGAACGCGATGTGGTCGTAGCCGATCAGAACATGCCAAACGCCTTCGCCAACGAATCGCCCGAAACTGCCCCAGGCAGAAATCTGCACGGGCTCGATCCAAACGGGATCGGCGGAGCTCAGCACACCGGTGAGTTGATCGGCGCCGCGTTTCGCGCTGAGCAGCACACGTTGTGAGGCATCGCCTCCCATGAACAGTGTGCCGCCGACGCGGAGCAATCCTTTCGTGGTGCATTCGGCATTCAGGGAGACCGAAAGGAAATTCTGCTCGGCGCGTTCGGCCAGCGCGAAATCGTGCAGCTGCATCGCGCAGGCTGCCTGGCCACGCCGCACAGAGATCTGCCCGAGAACGGCGGTGGTCAGCGCGGGGCGCGCGTCCTGCAATTCTTTCCAGGTAACTTTGCCGTCGTAGTCCGCGTCGATGAAGACATTCCAGACCATGTCCTGCAAAGACAGGTCCCAGCGCAACGCCACCGGCTCGTCCCTCTGCGGAACGTTGAAAATCAGAAAACTGGTGCTGGTCGAATGCGCGAACGCCGCGCGCGTCATGCACAGCGCGCCGAGAAGGCACAGCAATAGCGCGTGCAGAAGTCGTTTCACGGGACAACTCTAACTGCGCGCGGCCGCGCCGAGCAGGTTTTCGGTGACGGAGTCGCGATAGCCGGTCTTACGCAACCAGGCACGCAGCGCCTGAAGCGCGGCTTCATCGCGCGCGGCGGTGGCCGCACGCGCCAGCACGCGTACATCCGGCAGCTCCCGTTGTACGTCGAAATTCTTCGCAGCGGCGTCGAGCGCGAGCCCTGGCTGTCCGTTCGTCAACGCGAGCATGGCCGCTTCGCGGTAGTGAATGGAATCGCCGCGGGCGGCTTCGAGATCCAGCCAGGCAGCCGCGCGCGCGCTGAATTCGGCGCGACGCGCACCCCGCGACAAAGCGGCGCTGCGGACCAGGAGGCTGAGGCTTGGCTTGTCGACGGTCAGCAGTTCCTGGGCGTCACGAACCTCGCCCCGAGCCGCGAGCGCGTCGGCCAGCGCGGCGCGGACGGAATCGTCCTGCGGCGCGAGCGCGAGCGCTGCGCCGTAGTCGGCGATGGCGCCGCCGAAGTCGAGCGTGCGCTCACGCAATTCGGCGCGCGTCGCCAGAAGATAGGCGCGCCAATGCGGATCTTCGTTGGCTCGCCCTGTCGGCGCGTTGGCGAGCAACGCTTGCGCGCGTGCAAACTGGCCGCCGCCGGCCAAAGCCTCGGCGAGGCAGACGAATCCGATCTGGGCGCCGTTGCCGCCAGCGGCGGCCAGCTGCGCACAATCGCCGCGCGCTCCAGCGAAATCACCACGCACCAGTCGTATGGAAGCGCGCAGCAGGCGGGCGTCGGCGTCGTGCGGAGCGTCGCGCAGGATCGAGTCGACCAGGGCCTCCGCGGCCGCAAATGCATGCCGGTATTGCAGGACCTGCGCATACAGCCGGCGCAGCGCGGTGCCGGCGCCCGCCTGGTTGGCGCGCGGCGCGAGCACGGCTTCCGCGCGGCCAAAGTACCTGGGTTCACGCAGTGAGCGCGCCCGATCGATGAATGCCGCGGCAAGCGCGACGGTTCCGGTCTCCGCCTCAGGGTTCGAACGCCACGCGGTCAGCAGACCACGAAGTTCTTCGTCGGGCATTGCCTGGCGCACGTTGGCGACCACAAAATCCGGATCGGCGGGCACGAATCGATCGGAAGCCGCCGCGACCTGGGTCACGGCGGTTACCGCCAGCAGCGCCAACAGACGTGCCGGGCCCCTCATCATTCTTCTCCGGTGCCGATCAGCGGCTCGAAGATGGCCGCGTCGTCGGCATCCTGGGTGAAGGTCAGCCCATTGACCACGGTCACGTCATCCGTTTCGCCCTTGGCGAAGGTAGATAGCGTCGTGTCGCGAACCGAGGCCGGGCGCGCGTTGACCGTCAGCCGGAACGCGCGCGTGGCGACCGCGCCGTCCGGATCCGTCACGGTCAGCGTGACCATCACCGCACCAGTGGCCGCCTCGAGCGGCGTCACTGTGATGGTACGCATCGCGCCACTGCCGCCGAGCGTGACGCCATCGGCCGGCACCACGCTGGCGCCGTCGGCCACGGCGGTCACGGTCAATGCCGAGGCCGCGCTTTCCTGATCGGCGACGCTGAACTCGATCGGCCCCACCATCGTATCCTGGTCGCTGGTTTGATCCGCGATCGCCGACAGGGTCGGCGCGTAGTTAGCCGGCGGCGGCGGCAGTTGCATGGCATCGCGGGACTTGCTGCTGCAGGCGGCGACCACGAGTGTGGCCGCCGCGAGCAGCACAAGAGCGCCTGGCTTTGTCTTGTGCACATTCATCTCAGTACCCTCCCGAGCCCGGCAGCGGCGTGGTGAGATACGGAAACGTCGTGTCGAAATCGGCGGCCGAGACCGGCGCGCCGTCGGTGAACGGCACGTTGCCGACCGGCGCGTTCGCCGCCGTGCACAGGCCCAGGTCCACACTGTTGCCGCCAATCATCAACGGGTAACAGAGGCGGCCCATCACCACACGCAGCGCGATGTCCACTGTGTCGTCGCCCGGGCGACGGCCATTCGGGAAGCCGGCAAGATCGCCGCCCGCCACACCGAAGTTGCTCTGGCTGGCAGCCGCGGCAGCCGGGATGCCCGTATTGAGCCGGGTCATTTCCGAAGCCGTCACGGTCTTCAGCTGGTTGACCCCGGGGAACCCCGTCAGAAACGCCGTGACCAGGTCGGTACGCGGCAGGTTATTAGGCGCAAGATTCGCGATGTTGGTCCCGAGCGTCTGGTTGACCGCACCACGGAACAGCACGTCGAGCAACGCCGGCAGCGTCGGGTTCGTCACGTAGGTCGCGAACTGACCATCGGCCTTCGGCTCACTGGCGCTGAAGCGGTCCTTGTCGGGCAATCCGATGACCAGTTCGTTGACCAACGGCATGCCGAGGCGCGACACCTGTACCCACGGACCGCCATCCACTTCGGGTCGCGCAAACGTGGGCAGCGGATTCAGCAAGCGGGCCTGGCGCAGGCTCGCGCTGGTCCAGCCGCCGATCACGCCGTTGCCCGTGCCGGTGAGGCAGCTCTTGTGAAGCTCGAGCGCGATGGTCGTGATGTTGGAATCGCCAACGATGTTGTTAGCGGCGGATTGGGTGATGCCACCCGGGAAGCCGCCGCCATCGCCGGCGCCGGGAGCGCTGTCACCTTCGACGGGCACGAGATTCACGAGGTCGAACACACGGCCGAGATTGACCGCGAAGCCTTCCTTGCGCTGCCCGACGAACACGCGGCCCGGCATGCTGCAGCCAGGAACGTTGACCGTGTAGAGGAACGAATTTGCGTAGGTCTTATAGGCCGCGATGCTGCCAAAGGTCTTGGTGCCCACGAAGTCGTAGGGCTTGCCGAACACCGAGCCCCCGCCGGCGCCGGTCACCTGCGACGCCGTACCGCGGCGGCGATCGCCACGCACCAGGGTCAGTTGATAGCTCTCGCGAAAATTGAGCGCCGAGCTGTCGGCCGCGCTGACACCGCCAACGTTCTTGAGCGGCACCGCCACTGCTGGCCCGCCGATGTTCAGCTTGATGCCGCGATTGTCGTTGGCCAGCCGGTTGGTGAAGCGGAACTGGAAAGTGAGGTTCTCGCTGGCGTCACCGTCGTTGTCGACGTGGATCTCGTACAGCGCCGCCGGGTCCATGGCGAAATAGTTAGGGCCGCCGTACGGGTTCTGCAGCGGAATGTAGTTGGCGAGCAGCGTGACGTAGCCATCGCGGCCCGGCTCGTAGCTGTTGAACAGGTAGAAGTCGGTTGAATCGACGGTTGGCATGCGCGTGATGTTCGGCGCTTCGCGGTGGCTCGAGGCCGACGCTTGCGGTGAGAAGGCAGCGAATGGCAGCGTGGCCGCGACGGCCGCCGCCAGCAGGCGGTGTTTGCTGAATGACATGACGTTTCCCCTGGGCTCTCTCGAGCGTTAAGTTGAGAATGACGGTGGGGAATACGGCGTCCGTTCGTGTCGGATGCACACGTCACGCGTCCGGCAACGATATTTTTCATTCATGCATCCGATGCCGCGCCGCGTGCGTACGGTAATATCCCGCTCGAAATGCACCCTTCGATTCCATCCCACAAGCTCATCGCGCTGGCGCGCCTCATCGGCGGTACACCGCTGCTCGAGATTCTTTGTCGGTACCGGGGACGCGAGCAGCGCATCTACGCCAAACACGAGGCGTACAACTTCACCGGCAGCATCAAAGACCGCATGGCGCTCTACATCCTGCAGCGCGCCTACGCGAGCGGCGAGATCGCGCCGGGCGACGTGATCGCCGAGGCCACCAGCGGCAACACCGGCATTTCATTCGCCGCCATCGGCCGCGCGCTCGGCCATCCGGTGCGCATCTACATGCCGGACTGGATGTCGCGCGAGCGAGTGCTGGTGATCCAGAGCCTCGGCGCGGCCGTCATTCCCGTGTCGGCCGAGCTCGGCGGATTCCTCGGATCCATTCGCATGGCCGACGACTTCGCGCGCGAGTCGGGCCACGTATTCCGTCCGCAGCAGTTCGACAACGCCGCCAACGTGCAGGCCCACTACGAAACCACCGGGCCCGAGATCACGGCGCAGCTTCTGACCCTGGGCCGCACGCCAACCGCCTTTGTCGCAGGCGTCGGCACCGGTGGCACGGTCATGGGTGTGGCGCAGCACTTGCGCGAGCGCTTCGGCGACATCGCCGCGCATCCGCTCGAGCCCGCCAATTCGCCCACATTGCGCACCGGCCACAAGGTCGGCCGTCACCGCATCCAGGGCATCAGTGATGAATTCGTTCCGTCCATCGTGAAGTTGGGCACGCTCGGCCGCATCCTCGACATCTGGGACGGCGACGCCATCGTCATGGCGCAGAGGCTCGCCAGCGAGCTCGGCATCGCGGTGGGCATCAGCTCGGGCGCGAACCTGCTGGGCGCGCTGGAGATTGCCGACGAACAGGGCGACGCCGCGAACGTAGTCACCGTGTTCTGCGACGACAACAAGAAGTATCTTTCCACCGACCTCTGCAGCGATGAGGAATGCAAGGAGCACTACCGCTGCAACGACGTCGAGCTGCTCGACTTCCGCGTGATCCCGCCTTGTGCATCCGAGGCGCCGGCGCGTTAGCGGGATTGGGCAGTACCGCCGGCGCAATGCGCTGTTTCTGGCGGGGCAATCGCCTGAACAAGCGTTTAGCGGTCCCGCGCGCGCTGCGCCTGGCGGTCGAAACGCGCTTCTGAGGTTGTGAGCGCGGCCGGGCGCGCCGCCGCGTAGAATCCGCGGCCATGCCTGCTTTGCTCCCGCGTGCCTTGAAGATGGCCGCCGCCCTGGTCGCGGTGTGCTCGCTGGCGAGTGCGTCATTTGCACAGACGCCAGCGGCCGCCAAGGCCGCCTCGCAAGCCAAAAGGCCGGCGGGTAGTTCGAAGCCGAAGCCGAAACCCGGCAGCGCCGCTGCGAAACGTCCGGCGAAGCCAGCCAAGCCGGTTGTCCCGCCTCCCCCACCGCCCGTCGAGCTCATCGGCATCATCGTGATGCCGGCGGACGTGATGCGCGCGGGCCCGCCGTCAGGCCAATTCGATGGCGAAGGCCGGCGCGGCGCCGCACCGCGCTTTCAGGCGCAACCCGTTCAGGGCGTCAGCTCAATCAAGCCCGGTGACACCGCCGGCCTGTGGTGGGCACTGTCGGACAACGGCTTCGGCGGCAAGTGGAACAGCTCCGACTACCGCCTGTGCATCTATCTATTCGACATTCGGCCGCGCACTGAGGCCGGTACGGATTCGCGCAACGCCCTGCAGGCGGTCATCGAGCTTTCGGATCCGGCCAAGTTCTTCCCGTGGCGCCTCGCGGATGAAAGCGATCCGGAGCGGTTGCTCACCGGCCTGGACGCCGACCCGGAGTCGCTGGTCAGCATGCCCGACGAGAGCTTCTGGATCGGCGACGAGTTCGGGCCCTGGTTGATGCACTTTTCCGTGGACGGTGAGTTGTTAGCCCCGCCGGTGGAATTGCCGGACAACGTGCGCTCGGCGGATCATCCGCTGGTCATCGCGCACGCGGACACGGCCAAGCTGCCGCATTCACGCGGGCTCGAGGCCATGGACTTGGGCGGCGACAACAAGACGCTGGTCTCCATCCTCGAGGGCACGGTCACCGGCGATGCGCCGAAGCAGCTTCGGGTGCAGCGCTATGACACGGCCGCCGGCAAATGGTTGGGCCCCACTCTTATATATGAGCTCGACGCCGACACGGTCTCGGTCACCGACATGTCGCTCATCGCGGGCAACCGCTTCGTCGTCATCGAACGCGACGACCTGCAGGGCGACGCGGCGCGAGCCAAGCGCGTCTACTCCATCGACCTCGATCGCGCGCTGCCGGGCAAGCCTTTGCAGAAGACGTTGGTCATCGATCTGCTGGCCATCGGTAATTCCCACAACCTCGTGGTCACCGCGCCACCCGGCGCGCCATTTCGCTTCCCCTATCTCACCACCGAATCCATCCAGGTACTCGACCGCAAACACGTCGTCGTCGTGAACGACAACAACTACCCGGCGACGGGTGGCCGCGGCGCGAACGTCAAAGACGCGACCGAGTGGATCTGGCTCGAGTTAGCCAATCCTTTGTAAAGGGCCACCGTGACTCTGATCGCTCTCAAGGACGCCGAACTCGCGTTCGGCCTCACTCCATTGCTCGACCGCGCCTCGATTGCCATCCAGGCCGGCGATCGCGTCGGCCTCATCGGCCGCAACGGCACGGGCAAGTCTTCGTTGTTAGGCGCGCTGGTCGGCACCATTCCGCTCGATGCCGGCGAAGTGCAGCGCAAACCCGGCCTCGCCATCGCCAGCGTCGAACAGGAACCGGTGCTGCCACAGGCGGAGACGCTGCGCGAGTCGCTGGTGCTGCGCGGCGATTTCGCCAACATGCACGACGACCGCGCGTTGTGGGCACGCGAGGCGCGGCTCACCGAGTATCTGCAGCGCTTCTCGGTGAACCCGGATTCCTCGCCGGCTTCGGTGTCGGGGGGTGAACGCAAACGCGCGGCCCTGGCACTGGCCTTCGCGATGGCACCCGAACTGCTGCTGCTCGACGAGCCCACGAACCATCTGGACGTCGACGGCATCGAAACACTCGAAGAGCTGTTGCAGCGTAACGTCACCTGCATCGTGATCACGCACGACCGGCGGTTCCTCGACAAGGTGGTGAACAGCGTCGCCGAGCTCGATCGCGGCATTCTGCGCACCTTCCCGGGCAACTATTCGGTATACGAAGAACAGAAGGCGCAGATCAATCTCGCCGAGGACCTGGCGCACCGCCGCTTCGAGAAATTCTGGGCGCAGGAAGAGGTGTGGATCCGCAAGGGCGTGGAGGCGCGGCGTACGCGCAACGAAGGCCGCGTGAAGCGCCTCGAGCACCTGCGCGAAGAGCGGGCCGCGCGGCGCGAGCGCATCGGCTCGGTCAAGCTCACCGTGGATATCGGCGAACGGTCGGGCAAGCTGGTGGCCGAGTTGGAAAATGTCACCAAGAGTTTTGGCGAGCGGCGAATTCTCGATGACGTCAGCTTGCGCGTCATGCGCGGCGACCGCGTCGGCTTGTTAGGGCCGAACGGCGCCGGCAAGACCACCATGATCAAGCTGATCGTCGGTACGCTCGAACCCGATACCGGGCTGGTGCGTCGCGGCACCAACCTGCAGGTCGCTTATTTCGACCAGCTGCGCGATCAGCTCGATCCCGAGCGCACGATTGCCGAGACCGTGAGCCCCGGCTCGGACTGGGTGCAGGTCGGCGAAAATCGCAAGCACATCTCGAGCTACCTGCAGGATTTCCTGTTCGACGCGCGCCGCGCAAACTCCCCGATCCGCATGTTGTCGGGCGGCGAGCGCAACCGCCTGCTGCTGGCGCGGCTGTTCGCGCGGCCGGCCAACATGCTGGTGCTCGACGAGCCCACCAACGATCTCGACATCGATTCGCTCGAGCTGCTCGAGACCATGCTGGTCGACTACAGCGGCACGTTGCTGCTGGTCAGCCACGATCGCGCCTTTCTCGACAACGTGGTCACCCAGACCATCGCATCCGAAGGCAACGGCCGCTGGGGCGAATATGTGGGCGGCTACAGCGACTGGCTTCGCCAGCGCTCGCTACCGCGTGGCATGCAGATCGCGAACCGGGGCGGATCGCCGGTTGCGCCGCAGGCTGCCGCGGCTCCGAAGCGCAAACTCAGCTTCAAGGAGCAGCGCGAACTCGATTCGCTGCCCGGCGACATCGAAAAGCTCGAAGCCGAACAACAGACGCTGGCGATGAAACTGTGCGAGCCCGACTACCACCGCGTCGGTGCGGAGCAGATGCGCCTCGACCGCGAGCGATCCACCGAGCTGGCGGCGCTGATTGCCGCCCGCACGGAACGCTGGGAGACTCTCGAGTCACTCGCTTCACGGATTGCCGAAGCCAGATCATGAGACCCGGAGCGCCCGCCAAGCCGCCCGCCATTCGCATCTGGAAGGAAACCGCGCATCGCGGCGGCAAGGGCGTGAGCGCGATCAATGGCATACCTCTGCCGGTGGCGCAGCTCGAAGAGATCTGCAGCGCGCTCAAGAAGAAATGCGGCACGGGCGGCACCGTGAAGAACGGCGTCATCGAAATCCAGGGCGATCATCGCGACCGGCTGGTCGAGGAACTCAGGAAACTCGGCTTCACCGACGTGAAGAAGGCCGGCGGGTGACCGGCGAGGTTTATCGCCCGCGCACTCCGCCGGTAAGCGCGATGCGCATCGCCTGCTCCACCGTCAGGTCGGTTTCGCTCAGGCGACTGCGCGGCAGGTAGATGGTGTAGCCGCCGATCTGGTAGCTCATGGGTAGATAGACGGCGACGAGGTCGTCGCCGCCGCCGATTCCCAGAATCTTGGCGTGTTCCTGGGTTACGAAACCGATCATCTTGCCGAGCCCGATGTCGAGCGTGACGACGCGATCGAGGTCGCCTTTCTTCTTGTCAGTGTTCACCAGCCGCGTCATGTCGCGGATGGCGCTGTACACGGTCTTGACCACCGGCACGCGCAGCAGCAGCTCTTCGCCGATGCCGAGCAGGCGGCGAACCAGGAAGGCGTTCACCGCGAGCCCGACCACGAACAGGATGACGAAACCGGTGATCAGGCCCATGCCCGGCCAGTAGTTAGCGTCGTCGATGACCAGCTTTATCGGCTTCGACAGCAGCGACTCGGTGGTGACGCCCAGCCAGTAGACGAAGTAGAGCGTCAGACCAATCGGCAGGATGGTCAGCAGCCCTTTCAGCAGGATGTTTCCGAGTTGTTTCATTCGGCTGGTGTTTTCGCGGTTATTTCTTTGGCTTGACGAATCGCAGCGTCATGCGATCGGACTCGCCGATGGCGTCGTACTTGGCGCGATCGAATGACGGATCGACGGGCTTGCCATCTTCCGCAGACTTGCGCACCGGCGGCAGCGTCCACACGCCGAACGGATGATCCTTGGTGTCCTTGCCGTTGGCGTTGATCTCGGATTTGCCGTCGAGCTTGAATCCGGCCTTCGTGGCGGCATCGATCACTGATTTTTCGGTGACGTAGCCGTTGTAGACCGCAGCTTCCTGGCCGGCCGGCGCGCGATGCTGCTCGATGGCCAGCACGCCACCTGGCTTGACGCTGGCGTAGATCCTGGCGAGGTTCGCGTCTTCCGTCCCCTGGTTGGCCCAGTTGTGCAGCGCGCGCGCCAGCAGCACGAAGTCGTACTTGTTAGCCGGCAGCGGCGCGGCCTTCGCACCCCAGTTCACCAGGTTGACCTTGCCGTAGACAGCGGCGTTCGAGTACTTGGCCTCGAAATCCGCGCGGCCCTTGCGCGCGCCTTGGGACAGGCCCGGGTCCGCGATGTCGGAGGCCGTGGCGGAGAACTCGCCCTTGGTCAGCCGCGCGTACGGCGCAAGAATTTCAGTCCACCAGCCACCACCGGGCTGAATTTCGAGAATCGACATGCCCGGCTTGAGCCCCCAGAACGCCAATGCTTCGACCGGATGACGATCCGCGTCACGCGCCTTGGCATCAGCGCTGCGCCAGTCGCCGGCGACCGCCTGCTCGATGGCCTGAACGCTTTTCTTGTCGTTCGCGGCATAGCTGCCGGCGGATACGGTGGCGAGCACTCCAAGCGCAACGCCAGCCGCCATTGTTCTGAAATTCATTGAGAGTCCCTCTCGTGAAAAAATTGGAGCCGAAGCTCAGGATTGGAGCGGGTGATGGGAATCGAACCCACGTTAGTAGCTTGGGAAGCTACAGTTCTACCATTGAACTACACCCGCGCTCCGGTGCGCGAGAATAGCAGGCGAAATGCTCCCGTCGAAACTGTTGATCGTGATGGCATTGCCGCAGGAATCACGCGGACTGCTCGAGCGCGCCGGCGCGAACCTGCTGTACACCGGCGTCGGCAAGGTGAATGCCGCCGCCACCCTGGCACGGCGCCTGGCCGAAATCCGCTGCCGGGGCGAGGCGCTGCCGCTGGTGGTGAACATGGGCACCGCCGGAAGCCGCAGCATTCCCGCGCACAACCTGGTGGCCGCCACCCGCTTCGCGCAGCGCGACATGGACGTGAGCGGGCTGGGGTTCGCGCCGGGGGCCACGCCGTTCGACGCGACACCGGCGGTCATCGAGTTCCCGCGCGTGTTCGTGCACCTGCCGCAGGTGACCTGTTCCACCGCGGACTCCTTTGCCACGCACCTCCACGAAGTCAGCGGCGATGTCGTGGACATGGAAGCGTTCGCGCTGGCACGCGTGTGTCTCGCGGAAAACGCGCGCTTCGGGTGCGCGAAGTACATCACCGACGGCGCCGACAGTGATTCCGCCACGCATTGGGAAGCGGCACTGGATAATGCCGCCGGCGCTTTCGCCACCGCCTACGACCTTCTCATCGCCCAACCATGAACGAGCTTCGCGATCGCCCCATCCGCAGTTTCGTCATGCGCGCCGGCCGCATGACCGTTGGACAGTCGCGCGCGCTCGAGGACCTCTGGCCACGTTACGGCGTGGAATTCACGCCGCAGGTGTTGTCGCTCGAGGCGTTGTTCGGGCGAGCTGCACCGCGCACGCTCGAGATCGGTTTCGGCAACGGCGAACACCTGGCGGCGCTGGCCACCACGCATCCGGAGCGCGACTACTTCGGCATCGAAGTGCATCGCCCGGGCGTCGGGCACCTGCTCATGCTCACGGACACCAACAACCTGGCCAATGTGCGCGTCAGCACGCACGACGCCGTCGAGGTGTTGCGCGAACAGATCGCACCCGCCGTGCTCGACGAGGTGCTGGTGCTGTTCCCCGACCCCTGGCACAAGAAGCGGCATCACAAGCGCCGGTTGATCCAGGCACCATTCGTGGAGCTGGTGGCGTCGCGCATTCGCGCCGGTGGCGTTCTGCGACTAGCTACCGACTGGGAGGAGTACGCCGTGCAGATGCTGGAAGTGCTGGGCGCCGCGAAAACGCTGTTCTCGAATCTCTCCTCCACCGGCGACTGGATGCCACGGCCGGATGAGCGCGCGCCAACGCGCTTCGAGAAGCGCGGCGCGCGGCTGGGGCACGGAGTGTGGGACCTGGCCTTCGAAAGGCGCGCCTAGCTACAGAGTCTTGAACGCCGCCTGCAAGCCGGGCAGCAGCAACTGCATGTTGGCATCGCCGCCCTCGCGCGCGTTGACATACAGCGCGTAGAGAAATGCCTGCAGGTTGTGCTGGTGAGCGAGCCCGGCGCGGGTGCGGATAGCGGCTTGCGCGTTGGGCAGTGGCGCGGCGACCTTGCCCAGCCACTTCTGCCAGTCTTCGGCCGAGAGCAGTCCACGTTGGGCGGCGAACAATACCGGACGCGCGAGCCGCTCGGACTCGCCATCGATGTAAGAGTGATCGCCCGCTGGCGCGACTTGTACGGCCACCGCGTCGAGAATCCGGTCGATTCCGGCGCGGTCGACGCCAGGATTGAGCACCAGTTGCAGGAGCAGATCGGAACCATGCGCGACTCCGTGACGCCAGCCCTCCTTCGGGTCGAAGCCACGGTAGTCCCGCACTGACGCCTCGTAGCGAGCGGCTTGTTCGACCAAGGCGGCACGTTGCGCGGGCTCGAGCCAGGGTTTGATGCGATCGGTACGCGCGACTTCGGACAACACCAGTGCCGCGAACGGTTGCTGAAAACCATCGCCATCCGCTTTTCCCGGCTCGATCATGCTGCTCAAGTGAGTGAGCAACGCGGTGCGTGTCTTCTCGTCGAGACGATCGCCGCGCAACCAGGTGTAGTAAGCCTCGAATGCCAGCCCATCGCGCAGCGCGGGGTCGGGATCCGCGAGGCAGGTCAGCAGGGAAAGCGCGAGCGTCTGGCGGTCTTTATCGTCGGCCACCTCGAACTTGGAAGACTTGAGCGCTTCGAGAGCTGCCCGGTGCGCCGGCATCAGGCAAGCCGCCGACAGCTGCTGTGCCGCGAGGGAAGTCCAGATGATCGCGAGTAGATGGATCAGGCGCGCGCGTTTCATCGGATCTTGTCAGATGGACGTGAAACTGGCGCGTAGGCCATCGACGACAAACTGAACGGCGAGTGCTCCCAGCACGACGCCGAACAATCGGTTCGCCACATTGGTGCCCGTGACGCCGATGACGCGCATCAGCGGACCGGCTACCCACATGGCGAGCAAACAACACGCGAGCACCACCAGCGCGCATCCGAACATCAGCAGGAACTGTGCCGGATGCTGGGTTACCGGAATTGGTCCGAACCAGAGCAACAGCGTGGTCAGCGCACCAGGACCGGCCATGAATGGGAACGCAAGAGGGAAAACCGAAATGTCCGCACGCTTCTTGCTCTCGACCTTTTCATCGCTGGACGTGCGTGTGCCGGACTCGCGCGCAAAAACCATCTCGAGTGCGATGAGGAAAAGCAACAAGCCGCCAAATATCCTGAACGAGTCGATGGCGATGCCCATCGCAGTCAGAAATCCGGCGCCTACGAGCGCAAACAGCAGAAGTATTCCGCTTGCGACTAACACCGCTTTCAGGGCCATCTTGTGTTTGTAGCCATTGCTCGCGCCTTCGGTGAGGCCGGAGAAGACCGGGATCAGCGAGATCGGTTCCACCACGACGAAGAAGACGATGAAAAACTTGATGGCTTGTTCGAGCATGACGCTTTGCGCAAGAAATTCGTTCTTGTAAGTGAAACTTTTCGGGAGCAACATGAAGTTGAATTCACGAAAGGCGCAAGCAGCATAGCAGCATCACGATTCGGAGGGATTCGATGAAACCCACCATCGGCAACTGGTACCGCATAAAGGGAAGTGATTCGTTCGAGGTCGTCGCCTTCGATGAAGACGATGGCACGATCGAGCTGCAGTACTTCGATGGCACGGTCGAAGAGATGGATCTCGAAGACTGGGCGGCCGAGCATGAAACCGGCGCACTCGTCGAAGTGGAACCCCCCGAAGACTGGACCGGCTCGGTGGATGTGGATCCCGAAGAAGACGATGCGCGCGCCACCATGGGCTATGACAAGGAAGACGATCGGCGCCAGAGCGCCGGCAAGCTCGAAGGTCTCGATCTTTTCGAGTAGCCGCGCCGGCTAACTACAGCGGCGCGTTCGCCAGCCGCTCCAGGTCCACGTCTTCGGCCAGCAGAACGTAACCAGCCACCACTTCGACCGGCACCGGGGTCAACGACTGTCCCGGGCAGGGACCGGCGATACACAATCCGTTGTCGCGCGCGAACAGCGCGCCGTGTGAAGCGCACAGGATCAGGTTGCGATCCGGCGTCAGGAATTTATGCGGCCGGAAGTTGAGCGGATGTCCGGCGTGCGGGCAATAGTTCACGTAGGCCGCGACGCCGCTGGCGGTCTTCACGAGAAAGCCGCGCAGCGGCCAGTCACCCTCACCGACCGCAAAGCCCCGGCTGCCGGTCTCTTCGAGTTCAGGCAGGGAGCAAAGCACTCGAGTGAGATCAATTTCGCGCGGTGTTGACGTCATGGCGCGACAGCCAGAGCAGCAGCAACAATCCAGGCACGCTCAACAACGCGGTGTACAGGAAGAAGTCTCCGTAGCCGAGGGCGTCAACCATGATCCCGGACGTTCCCATGAGCAGCTTGCCGGGCAGTGAATAGAGTGACGACAGCACCGCGTATTGAGTCGCGGTGTACTTGGCGCTGGTGAGGCTCGACATGAAGGCGATCAGCGCGGTGCCATGGACACCGAGCGCGAGATTGTCAAAGCCGACGATGAACGAAAGTCCGGCGTCGGTGGCAGGCCCGCGCATGGTCACATGGCTGGCCCAGAAGCTGAACGTTCCGTTCTGCGCGCACTCGAGCGGCAGGTGGCACGCATAGGCACCGTAGGTCGCGTAGAAAACGTTGGACACGATCACCAGGCAGCTGCCTAACAACAAGCCACGAACGCGTCCCACCTTGGCCACCAGCACGCCGCCAACCACCGCGCCCAGCAGCGTCGACGGCCAGCCGAAAAATTTCGCGACGACGCCAACCTCGGTTACCGAAAAGCCGAGATCGATGTAGAAAGTGTTGGCCATGGTACCCATGACGTAGTCGGTGAGCCGGTATGAGCTGATGAACGCGAAAATCAGCAACCCGAGCTTCAGGCCGTAGCGCCCGAAGAAATCCAGCATCGGTCCGACCACCGCGCCGATGAACCATGCGCCCGTCCTCTGCATCCATTGTGGCCAATGCGCGCGCGCCGCGAGCCAGTCGACCACGCGATGTTCGCGTTGCTCGGTCGCCTCGGACACGAGGCGCACCGGCTCTCTCACCAGCAAGGTAGTGACGATGCCGATGCCGACCAGCGCCGTCATGATGAGATAGCTGACGCGAAAGCCCGAAGTGCCGGCGATGATCAAGGCGCCCGCGGAGGCCACCATCAAGGCGCTGCGATAACCGATCTGGTAGGCGGCCGCCATGGCGCCCTGCTTGTCCGCCGGCGCGGATTCGATGCGCCAGGCGTCGATGGCGATGTCCTGCGTTGCCGCGAAGAACGCAACACCCAGCGAGAACATCGCGACGCGCAGCACGCCAACGGCAGGGTCGCTCAGCGCGACATTGGCCAGGCAGATCACGAGTCCAATTTGCGCCAGCAGCATCCACGACCGCCGCCGGCCTAACAAACTGTCGAGCAGCGGCAAGCCGACCCGGTCGACGATCGGCGCCCACAGCCATTTGAAGGAATACATGAGCCCGACCCAGGACAGCATGCCGATGGTGGCGCGCTCGATGTGCGCGGTGCGCAGCCACGCCGACAGCGTCGAGAACACCAGGTAGAACGGCAGTCCGGCCGAGAAGCCCAGGAACAGCATCGAAAGAACGGGACGCTCGAAGTAGACCAGCAGCGCCTGAGCCCAGCCGCGTTTTGGCGGCGTTTCAGCGGTCATGCTTCGGTATCATTCGCACCGCCGCATCATACCGAGAGACAAAACGTGCAGGAGTATCAAAGGACCTTCATCGACCTCGCGCTGTCGCGCACCGCGCTGCGCTTCGGCAGCTTCAAGCTCAAGTCGGGCCGCGAGAGTCCTTATTTTTTCAACGCCGGCCTCTTCAATGACGGCGAAGCCATCGCCGTGCTCGGCCAGTGTTACGCGGCTGCCCTGGCGCGCTCCGGTCTCGAGTTCGACATGTTGTTCGGCCCCGCCTACAAGGGCATTCCGCTCGCAACCACCACGGCGGTGGCGCTCGCCGAACACCATCATCGCAGCGTGCCGTGGGCGTTCAATCGAAAGGAAGCCAAGGATCACGGCGAAGGCGGCAGCATCGTCGGCGCACCACTGCGAGGCCGCGTGGTCATCATCGATGACGTCATCACCGCGGGCACGGCGATCCGGGAATCGGTGGAAATCATTCGCGCCGCCGGCGCTACGCCGGCAGGCGTGGCGCTGGCGCTGGATCGGCAGGAACGCGGTCAGGGCACCCAGTCGGCGGTTCAAGAGGTGTCGGCGCAGTACGGTTTGCGATGCGTCAGCATCCTGACCCTGGCGGAACTCATAGAAACCTTCACGCAGAGCCCGGGTGATGCAGTTCGCATTTCTCGCGATCAGTTCGCTGCACTGCAGGGCTACCAGCGTGATTGGGGTATTGGCGCAGTATCCGGCGGTGCGAAGGCTGGGGCAGAATAGCCCGCATGCGCAAAGCCACACCCATCCTGGCGGTGCTCTCGGGCCTGCTGCTCGCGTCTCTGGTGTACGCGCAGTCTGCCAACGGGGGCAAGCAAACCTATAAGTGGACCGATGACAAAGGTGTCGTGCACTACGGCGACAGCGTCCCTCCCGAGTATTCGCAGCGCGAACAGCGCCTGCTGAATTCCCAGGGCCTCGAGGTGCAGAAGCGCCAGGCAGAAATGTCACCGAAGGAAGCGGCCGAGTACGCCGCCAAGCAAAGACAGGAACTGCAGCGCAAGCAGCACGACATGTTCCTGATTTCCACTTACCCGTCGGTGAAGGAAATCGAGAACGTGCGCGACGTACGACTCGACCAGATCAACGGGCAGATCACCGCGGCCCAGGCATACATCGCCAGCCTCACTACCCGCATCGATGGACTCAAGCAGCGGTCACTCAACTTCGCGCCCTACAATACCAAGCCCGGCGCGCGGCGCATGCCCGACGATCTCGTCGAGGAAATGGTCCGGGCAATGAGTGAGCTGCGTACGCAGAATTCGGCGCTGAGCGCCAAGAGCGCCGAGCACGCCTCGGTGGTGGCGCAGTTCGACGGCGACATCAAGCGGTTCAAGGAATTGCGTACTTCGGCTGCGGCTCGGGTCGAGCAGGCGACTTCGCCGCGGTAGTAGTTAGCTGCGATCGGCGCAGCGCGGCTCAGCGCGTGCCAGTGTGGCCGAAGCCGCCGGCGCCGCGGGCGGAAGCCGCGAAATCATCGACCACTTCCAACCGCACCTGCACCACGGGCACGATCACCATCTGCGCGATGCGTTCCCCGGGCTGCACGGTGAAGTCGACCGACCCGCGATTCCAGCACGACACCATGAGCTGGCCCTGGTAGTCGGAATCGATGAGTCCGACCAGGTTGCCGAGCACGACACCATGTTTGTGGCCGAGGCCCGAGCGCGGCAGGATCACCGCCGCAAGGCCCGGATCATCCAGATGAATCGCGAGTCCGGTTGGAATGAGCTCCGCCTTGCCAGCAGCCAGCACCAGCGGTACCTCGAGACAGGCGCGCAGGTCCAGACCGGCGGAACCCGCTGTGGCGTACGCAGGCAGCGGAAAATCCTTGCCGATGCGCGCATCGAGAATCCGGATCTTAAGAGCGCGATCCGCGCCGGTTTGAGAAACTGCCGGTGACACCTGCGCGTTCATGCCGACACACTGGTGAGACGCGGGCTCGATTTGCGTTCCGCGTAGAGCTCGGCGATCAAGGCGATGAGATCGCGCGCCAAGGCTACTTTCGGTGCGTGAGGCAGCTCGCGGCGTCCGTCCCGCCACAGCACTAGCAGTGCGTTGTCGTCTTTCTCGAACACCTTGTCGTGTCCGACTTCATTGGCCGCGATCATGTCGAGATTCTTCTTGAGGAGTTTCTGGCGCGCATATTGTTCCACGGAATCCGTTTCCGCGGCGAAGCCCACCACGAATGGGCGCGCCGCCCCCACTCGCGCCGCGACCGTGGCGAGGATGTCGACGGTACGCTCCATTTTCAGATCCATCGATTCGGAAGTTTTCTTGATCTTGCACTCGACCGGGCATGCCGGCCGATAGTCGGCCACCGCCGCCGTGGCGACGAAGATGTCGACGCCGTCGATGTTCTTCATGACGGCATTGAGCATGTCGGCGGCGCTTTCCACGTCGATGCGCTTGACGCCCGGCGGGGTCGCGATGTTCACCGGACCACAGACGATGGTCACGTCGGCGCCCGCTTCGCGCGCGGCGGCGGCGACCGCGAAACCCATTTTTCCGGAGCTGCGGTTGCTGATGAAGCGCACCGGGTCGATGCGTTCGCGGGTGGGTCCGGCGGTGAGCAGCACGCGCTTCCCGGCGAGCGGTCCCGATGGCGCGATGGCACTGAGCACGTACCCCGCGAGCTGTGTCGGTTCGAGCATGCGGCCGGCACCCACTTCGCCGCAGGCCTGGTCGCCCTCGCCCGGTCCCCAGACGTGAACACCGCGCGACTTGAGCGTGACGACGTTGGCCTGCGTGGCCGCGTTCGCCCACATCACGCGATTCATGGCCGGCGCCAATGCGATCGGCGCGTCGGTCGCCAGGCACAGGGTAGTTAGGAGGTCGTCCGCCTGACCGGTCGCGAGGCGGGCGATGAAGTCGGCGGTGGCCGGGGCAATGACGATGAAATCGGCCCAGCGCGCGAGCTCGATGTGCGACATCGCCTTCTCGGCTTCCGGATCCCAGAGGTCGCTGCGCACCTCGCGGCCGGAGACGGCCTGAAAGGTCATGGGCGTGACGAACTCGCGCGCGCCCGCGGTGAGCACCACCTGCACTTCGGCGCCCTGCTCACGCAGGCGCCGGACGAGATCGGGGCTCTTGTACGCCGCGATGCCGCCGGTGACGCCGAGGAGGATTCGTTTGCCTTGCATGGGCCGGCATTATCGGCAGGGCCGTCGAATCTTTGCCAGTCGCGTTGGTTCCGCCAGTAGTTCCTGCAGTTATTAGCGATTCGCGAGCCATTGCGCGCTTCGGCGGCAGGCCGATGAAACGGCAAGATCGCGGTATGGATCAGCAAGTTAGCATCAGCGCCTGGCCGCCGGGCGAGCGCCCCCGTGAACGCCTGCTCACCCGTGGCGCCCAGGTTCTGTCCGACGCCGAGTTGCTGGCCGTGGTGCTCGGCACTGGCGTGGGGGGCTGCAACGCACTCGACGTGGCGCGGGCGCTGCTCCAGCACTTCGGCGGCAGCCTGCGCCGGCTGCTCACTTCGGAAGCGGAGAATTTGCTCGGACTGCGCGGCCTTGGGCCGGCGCGTTATGCCACATTGATGGCAGCACTCGAACTCGCGCGCCGTCACTACTGCGAAGCGCTGCGGGCGGGGCCAGCCATGAACGCGCCAGCGGCCACGCGCCAGTTCCTCACTGCCCAGCTGCGTGACCGGCCGTACGAAGTGTTCTGTTGCCTGCATCTGGACAACCGACACAGGCTCATCCACTTCGAAGAAGTATTTCGCGGCACCATCGACGGCGCCAGCGTGCATCCGCGCGAAGTCGTGCGCCAGGCGCTGCAGTACAACGCCGCCGCGCTCATCTTTGCGCACAACCACCCGTCGGGCGTGGCAGAGGCCAGTCAGGCCGATGAACTCATCACGCGCCGTCTGCGCGACGCGCTGGCGTTGGTCGACATACGCGTGCTCGACCACCTGATCGTCGGTGACAACAGTTGCCTGTCGTTCGCGGAAAGGGGCCTTCTCTGAAGCGTTGAGTTCCGCAGCTCGGCACTCCACTGGAGCGCAACGCGCCGGCAGAAGTTGGCGGCGCACTGTCACACATGCGACTGTCGCCGCAGAAGTATTCGAACAGCAGCAGGTTGCGGAAGGGTCTCATGGCATCATTTATTTCGGGTCGCGGGCTCGCGATTGCCTGCGCTCTGGTTTTGGGCGCTTGCGGCGGTGGAGGCGGGAGCTCGCCACCGCCACCGTCACCTGGCGACACCATGCCGCCCGATACAGCGCTCCCGGTCACGCCAGCGGCGCTCAGCAGTTCGAGCAGCGGCAGCTTCACCGCGACGTCGACGGAATCGGGCTCCGTGTTCGAGGTCAGTCTCGATGCGGCCGCTTACTCACAACTCGCCGCGAGTTTCACATTGAACGCCCTCGCCGATGGAGCGCACACGGTAAACGTGCGCGCGCGCGATGCGGCTGGCAACACCGATGCGACCCCGGCGACCTTCGCCTGGACGGTCGACACGCTGGCTCCCGACACGACGATCGCCGCCTCGCCACCGACGCTGGCCAATTCTGCGGCCGGCAGCTTCACGTTCACGTCGGAAGCTGGCGCGAGCTTCCAGGCAAGCCTCGACGGCAGCGCCTATGCGGCAGTGCCAGCTTCATATCCGGTGGCCGCGCTCAGCGACGGCTCGCACACCTTGAACGTGCGCGCCGTGGATGCGGCCGGCAACGTCGACCTCACGCCGGCCTTCTTCAGCTGGCAGGTGGACACGTCCATGCCAACGGCACAGATCGTATTTCCCACGGCACTCTCGTACACCGATGCCGCGCAGTTGCACGTGCGCGGCATTGCGAGCGACGCACACACCATCACCGGCGTCTCGGTGAACGGCGTCGCCGCCACTTCCACCGATGCGTTCGCGCATTGGGCAGCGCTGGTGCCGATCGCCGCCGGCACTAACAACCTCGTGGTCGGCGTCAGCGACAACGTCGGCAATTCCAACGCCAACGCGGCCACGGCGCAGGTCGCCAACCGGGGCGTCGCCATGCAGGATCTGCGCAGCCTCGCCTGGGACGGCGCGCATTCGCGCGTGCTCGCGGCCGACATTCAACTCAGCGCCGTCGTCGCGCTGCGGGCGTCGGATGGATACGCCACCGTTCTCTCCGATGCCACGCACGGCACCGGACCTTCTCTCGGCACCTTTTTCATCCTCACGGTCGACGCCGCCAACAATCGCGCCATCGCGATGAATCGCGGCAGCAACGATCTCTTTGCCGTCGACCTGAACACTGGCAACCGTACGCTCATCCCCACCGCGACACCGACCGCCGACACCAGCTATCTATACGGCATCGCCTGCGACTCGCCGTGCACGCGCATCTACTCGTTCGCCTATTCGAGCCTTGGCGATCCCGCGGTGTACTCGATCGATCTCGGCACGGGCGCGCGCGCGGTGATCAGCGGCGGACAGTTTCACCAGGGGTCGGGCTGGTCGCTGGCCGCGCCCACCGACATCGTTGTCGACACCTCGGGCACGCCGCGCCTGTTGATATCCGACAGTAGCCGCGACGCGATATTTGCAATCGACATGGCCAGTGGCAATCGGACCGTGATTTCGTCGGCCAACGCGGCCATCGGAACGGTCGGCAGCGGCGCGGCGTTCCAATATCCGGAGGGAATGGAGCTCGATGCGGCTCACAACCGCGTGCTGATCACCGAGGCCGGCACCATCGGCGTGGCCAACCGGATCGTGGCCGTCGACCTGACCACCGGAAATCGCACCGATCTTCCGATCAGCGGTAACGGCACGCAGTACATCTCGACGTTCGCGCCAGTGCTGGATGCGGCGAATGGGCGCCTGTACGTCGGAGTGCTGCCACGCTCTGAAGTCTTCCAGGTCGATCTCGCCGCCAATCAGCTGACGCGATTCGCGGACAGCAATGTGGGCAGCGGTCCGCTGCTGGCGGGCGGCTCGTTGATCTTCGATCCGGCTAATGCAAATTCCCTGATTACCACCGCTCTCGGCGCGCTGGTGCGCGTCAATCTCGCGACGGGCATGAGATCCGTGGCGGCGACCGCCACCTATGCGCCGAACTCGCCATTCCTTCCAACAAACCTGGCGGTGGACACTCGCGCTGGCGTTCCGGCCAACCGCCTGTTCATGACCGACAACTCGAACTCTCCGGCGACTCTCTCCTCCATCGATCTCGGCACAGGGACCAGGACCACATTGTCGACGGCCACGATTCCTTATGGCTCGCATGCGGAGTTTCCGCTCGACGCGCCAAACGGCCGCCTGCTGATCAATGTGCAGCTCGGGCCGTCATCGCAAATCGTTCCGATCAATGTGGCGACCGGCGCGGCGGGAGCCGTGATCGCGGATTCGACCGTGGGGACACCCTCGTTCGGCCTCTTGAATTCGATGGCGATCGAGAATGCGACGGGACAGCCACAACGCATCATCGCCACCGATTCGCAGGCAATCATGTACGCGTTCGACGCGACGACGGGCGCGCGCGTGATCCTTTCCTCGCCGACCGCGGGTTCGGGCCCGACGCTGTCGTATATCGACTCGCTCGCCATCAACTCCGTGACGCGGCAGGCCCTCGCCGTCAGCGGTTACGACAACTCCCTACAGCTCGTGAATCTTTCCAATGGCGCGCGAAGCACGGTCAGCGGGCGAAATCGGGACGATCAGTCCATCCGTGGCAGTGGGCCGCCCATCACGCCGCTCTGGCCGCGCATAGCGGCCGACTTCCCGGCGGGGGTTGCCCACGTGACTTCCAGTTCGAGTTGCCTTCTGGCCGTCGACCTGGTCTCCGGCGACCGCGTCATCACAGCCCGATGATGGCGAGGTTGCTCGGCTGCGGGCCGGCTGGTATAAAGACCGCCCTTTCGGCGGCCTTAACCGGGCTGCCAGATAGTTAACTAACTGATTCTCTGGAACTTTTATGAGCCGCGTCTGCGAAGTCACGGGCAAAAGCGTTGCTGTCGGCAACCGCGTTTCCCACGCCAACAACAAGAAGCGCCGCCGCTTCCTGCCAAATCTGCACACTCAGCGTTTCTGGCTGGAAGGTGAGCGTCGCTGGATCAGCCTGCGTATCTCCACCAGCGGCCTGCGCACCATCGAGAAGAACGGCATCGAGTCCGTCATCGCCGGCATGCGTTCGAAAGGCAAGAAGGTCTAAGCCATGCGCGAAAAAGTGAAACTGCTGTCATCCGCGGGCACCGGCCATTTCTACGTGGCCACGAAGAACAAGCGCCTGCATCCCGACAAGATGAACGTGAAGAAGTATGACCCGGTCGTGCGCAAGCACGTCGAGTACAAGGAATCGAAGATCAAATAGTGGATCGCTCCCGGGGGCCAGGTAATGGTGCCCGGAGCGTAAACAGGATCAGTAACGAAAAAGCCCGCTGGGAAACCAGCGGGCTTTTTCTTTGCCTACACTCGACTCCACCAGACTCGTCAACGATTGTGGGTTCCGGCTGCTGGCAAAGCGCCGGCCGGCCTTTGCCAGCAGCCCGAATTTGGGGTGGCGGCGGAAACGTGAAGTGCTCTGGGTTAAGAGCTTAATCACTGGGATCTCTTGCAGGAGGGTCCCGCCGCCACCCACAATCGTTCGTACCCATGTAGACGCATCGAGTACGACAACGGTTGCATGCCGACGCGACCAGCGGATCGAATTTCACGTTGAGCTGACGCATTCCTACACGTGCCCGAACTACCTGAAGTCGAAACGACGCGCCGCGGCATTGAACCGCATGTAGTCGGCCGGAAAATCGCGCGCCTGCTGGTGCACGACCGACGGCTGCGATGGCCGGTCGACCTCGGGATGGCCGACGCCGTTGCCGGCAGCTCGATTCGGCGCGCCGGGCGGCGCGCAAAATATCTGCTGCTGGAAACCGAATCCGGGACACTGATCCTCCATTTGGGAATGTCGGGCAGCCTGCGCGTGCTTCCCGTGGCCACTCCGCGCATCGCGCACGATCACGTCGACATCGAACTCGATTCGGGCCAGACGCTGCGCTTCAACGATCCGCGCCGATTTGGCAGCCTGCTGTTCACCACCGAAGATCCTGCACGCCACCCGCTACTCAGTAGTCTTGCCCCGGAGCCGCTCGAAGATGAGTTCGACGGCGAATATCTCTGGAAGATCACGCGGCGCCGCGCGGTCGCGATCAAGCAGCTGATCATGAATTCACGGCTGGTGGTCGGCGTTGGCAACATCTACGCGAGCGAAGCGCTGTTTCGCGCACGAATACGTCCGCGGCGCCAGTCGCGCAGTCTGAGCCGCGCCGAATGCGCGAAGCTGGCACGCGCGATCAAAACGACGCTGGCGATGGCCGTGAAAGTTGGCGGCACCACGCTGCGCGACTATGTCGGCGCCGATGGAAATCCGGGCTATTTCCGCCAGAAACTCTACGTTTACGAGCGCGCCGGGTCGCCCTGCCGCGTTTGCAGCAAGCCAGTCAAGCAATTCACGCAGGGCGGTCGATCAACTTACTGGTGTTCCAACTGCCAGAAATAAACGCCGCGACTACAATGCGCGCGTGAACACACCAGCATCCCTGTGCGCGCCGGACGAACTCGCGCGGTTCAAACGCCGTATCGCCAAAATTGATCCGATCCTTGCGGCCGTCATGCGCGCTGCGGGCAAGTTCACGCACACCACCAGCGCGCAACACTCGCCGTTTCATTCGCTGGCGCGGGCGATTGCGCACCAGCAACTCAACGGCACCGCCGCGGAAAGCATCTTCGGTCGTTTCGTCGGCTTGTACGCCACGGATGGAATGGGCGCGGCGATGCTCGAAGCGGAAATGGTGCTCGAGACCCCTGACGACAAGATGCGCGCCGTCGGCTTGTCGTACGCCAAGATCGCGAGCATCAAGGATCTGGCGCGCAAGACCATCGACGGCATCGTGCCGCCATCGGAAATCCTCCATTCGCTCGCCGACGACGAGATCATCGAAAGAATCACCCAGGTGCGCGGCATCGGCCGGTGGACCGTGGAGATGATGCTGATGTCGCGGCTCGGCAGGCCCGACGTGCTGCCGATCGACGACTTCGGCGTGCGTAACGGATTTCGACTGGCCTATGGGCTGCGCGGCATGCCCACGCCGCGCGCGCTGGCTGAGTTCGGCGCGCGCTGGACGCCATATCGCTCCGTGGCGGCGTGGTACCTGTGGCGCGCCGTGGATCTGCATCGCGCGGGCAAACTACCCGCGCCCGCGACGCACACGCGCGTCAAGATCGTGAAGAAGAAGCCGAAGAAGAAAGCCGCGAAAAAGGTTGTGGCCGGAAAACCGAAACGCGCCAGATCGAAGCGCGCTCACAAGTAATCAATAAACCATTCCCTCGCCGATGCCGCGCGGGTCTGATGCGGCTTCCACTTTACCGGTCTTGTAATCCCAGGTGACCACCTGGGTATTGCCCCACTTGCGCGAACCTTCTTTCAGCGTATGGCCGCGCTTCTCGAGTTCCGCGCGTTCTTCAGCGGTCAGCGCACCGGGCTCGAACTCGATGACGTCGGGCGAGAACTGATGGTGGAAGCGCGGCGCGGCGACGATTTCCTGCGCGTGCTTGCCATCCATGAAGTTGAGCGTGCCGAGGATGACCATGCCGGGAATGCGGCTGCCCCCGGGTGAGCCAATGATCATGAGCCCGGTCGGCCCCTCGACGAATGTCGGCGTCGACGACGACAACGGACGCTTCCTTGGCGCGATCGAGTTCGCGTCGGCGCCGATGAGCTGGAAGCCGTTCGGCACGCCCGCTTTCGCCGAGAAGTCGTCCATCTGGTTGTTCAGCAGGATGCCGGTACCGGGAATCATGAGCCCGGAACCGAAGTAGAAGTTGAGCGTGATGGTGGCGGCAACCATGTTGCCGTGCTTGTCGAGCACCGAGAAATGAGTAGTTTGCGTGCCGGCCGGCGACGCGTCCACGCCCGGCAGCGAAGCGCTCGGCGTGGCGCGATCCATGCGGATGGACGCGCGCTGGCCGGCCGCGTAGTACTCGTTGATGAGGCGCGCCACGGGCACCTCGACGAAATCCGGATCGCCCAGGTAAACCGCCCGATCGCGATGCACGCGTCGCATCGCCTCGACGATGAGATGCGTGCGCGTCGCGCTATCGACCTTGTCCAGATCGAAGCCATCGAGGATGTTCAGCGCGTCGATCAGCGCAACGCCGCCCGAGGTCGGCGGCGAGCCCGAGACGATGCGCGCACCGCGATAGTGGCCGACCACCGGCGCGCGTTCGACCGCCTTGTAGTTGGCAAGGTCCGCTTCCGTCCAGCTGCCGCCCAGCTGCTGCACGCCGGCGACGAGCTTCTTCGCGAACGCGCCCTTGTAGTAACCATCCGCGCCCTTGGTGGCCAACAACTCGAGGCTGCTGGCGAGATCGGGCTGCCTGATGACGTGGCCGATCGGGGGCACGTCGCCATTCACCAGCCACACCCTCGCGGCGTCGGGAGTCTTGAGGAAAGCGTCCTTCTTGAACGTCACCTGGCCGCGCAGGCGCTCGTACATCGGGAAACCGTCACGCGCGAGCTTGATGGCGGGCGCCATGCTGACCGACAGCGGCAACTTGCCGAACTTTTTCGCCATGTACACGAGGCCCGCCGGCTCCCCAGGAATTCCGGCCGCGAGCGCCGAGTCGCGCGACAGACTCGCGACCGCATTGCCATCCTTGTCGAGGAACATGTCACGCGTCGCGGCGCCGGGCGCCATCTCGCGCAGGTCGATCATGGTTTCAAGACCATCACTGGCGCGGCGAAGCAGGAAGAACCCGCCGCCGCCCAATCCGGAACAACACGGCTCAACCACCGACAGCGCCGCCGCGACCGCGACGGCCGCGTCGAACGCGTTACCGCCCTTGGCGAGGATTTGCTTTCCGGCATCGCTGGCCAGTGGATAGGCGCTGGCGATGGCCGAATGGCCGGGCCCGGCCGCCGGAATGTTCGTGGCGGGCGCAGCGGCCTGCAACGGCAGCACTGCGAAAGCGATCGAGAACAGGACGATTGCACGCATGGTGCGCGCGGCGATGAACTTCATTCTGCTCAGACCTGCTTCATCTTCTTGAGTTCGGCCGCGACCAGTGGATGCACGAACTCCTTGACGTCGCCGCCGAGTATCGCGATCTCGCGGACCAGCGTCGATGAAATGAAAGTGAACTGCTCCTGGGGGGTGAGGAACACTGTCTCCAGTTCCCGGTGCAGGTGCCGGCTCATGTTCGCGAGCTGGAATTCGAACTCGAAGTCCGAGACAGCGCGCAGGCCACGCACCACGATGTGCACATCGTGCTCGCGCGCGAAATCCACCGTGAGGCCCTTGTAGCCCATCACTTCGACGCCGGGAATGTCGCCGAGCACCTGCTTCGCCAGCGAGACACGCAGCTCGAGCGGAAACATCGGCGCCTTGTTAGGGTTCGAGGCGATCGCGACGATCACGCGCTCGAAGACGCCCGCCGCACGGCGCACGAGATCCTGGTGACCGTTGGTGATCGGATCGAAAGTTCCGGGATATACGGCGGTTCGTTTCATGTGGCGAACAGATGATACCCGACCTCGCCGGCACGCCCCGCGCGAAGCTCTTTCCAGCTTCCGGGCAATGCCGGCAACGGATCTCGCGCGCGTCTTTCCACGTACACGCGTGCGTCGACGGACAGTCTGTCAGCGAGCGCCGCCGCCACTCCCGTCAGCAGATTCGCCGCATAGGGCGGATCGAGGAAGACGATGTCGAACGGCTTTTCACGCGTGCGCGCCAGCCAGCCGACGGCATCGTCACAGACCACGCTGGCCGCGCTCTCCTGCCACTCTTGCAGCAATGTCTCGATGGCCGCCGCCGCGCGGCGATCCTTCTCTATGAAAGTGACCTGCGCGGCGCCACGCGACAGTGCTTCGAGGCCGAGCGCGCCGCTGCCCGCGAATGCATCGAGCACATGCGCCTGGTCGATGCGCGGCTGCAGCCAATTGAACAGGGTTTCCCGCACCCGATCCGGCGTCGGGCGAATCTCGATTCCCGCCGGAAAACGCAGGCGCCGCCCGCGATGGCGGCCGGCGATGATGCGCAGGACTCGTGAACGCGCAGGGCCTTCGCGTGCACCACTGCCTGCGTCATCGGCATGCGCGCTGACGGGTTTTTTTCCGCTGTTTTTTACTTTCGCCAAAGCCGAGATCCACGCGCCCGTCGCTTGCCACCTTTTAGGGCCCAAGCGTAACCTACGGCACCAAATCGACAAGTTCGGCGCATCGTTCTGCACGGCGAGGGAATGCGACCGGACTGATTCTTCGCACACAGAATTTCCGAGGAGCGAACTCATGAAGAGGCTAATTGCAGCCACTGCCCTGGCTGTCATCGTCACGGCCGGCTGTTCGAGCTCCGTAGACAATCCGAGCGACGTCGGGCCAACCGACCCGACGACGGGCAATCTCGCTCCGCCCGCCACCAATACGCTTTCACCCAATCGTGTGCTGTTCTCGCCGAACCAGGGCATCCTGCCCTACCCACACGACGCCTACTTCACGCCCTCGCCCGGCGTGCCCACCGACGGCACCCTGAACCTGCCTTCGAGCGCCTTCTTCCCGGCCACCTTGCGTCTGCCGAGTGGCGTGACCGAGCCCGTGGTCAACGCGCTCGACGGCTTTTCGACCCAGGCGCCGATCAAGCTGCGCTTCTCGACGGCAATCAATCTCACCACCAGCGCCGCCGGCATCCGCGTCATCGAGGTGAGCATCGATCCGGCCACCAAGGCCACCATCGGCTTTCCGACCACCGCGAGCCCGGTGCGCCGCGTCCTGCTCCAGGATGTGGACTACATCGTCGAAAACGCGCCCAACGTCGACACGGCCGGCACGCTGGTGCAGATCGTCCCGCTCAAGCCGCTGCTCGCGAACAACGACGCACCCGGCCCGACTCGGCCGCGCGACATCGGTTACATGGTGCTCGTGACCAACGCGCTGCGCGCCACCAATGGCGCGCCCATCGACGCGGATCTCGACTACGCCACCATCAAGACCGCAGCACTCGCCAACACCTGCGCGACCATCACCGACGCGCGCCTCAATGCTCTGTGCGGCCTGGCGCGCGCGCACTTCGGCGCGGCCGTCGCCGCTGGTGTGAGCCCGGCGACCATCGTCGCGTCGTCGAGCTTCACCACGCAGTCGGTGGACACGGTGCTGCGGGTGATTTCGGCGACCGTCGCCGCGAGCCCGCCACCCGCCACGCTGGTGCTGCCAGTGGCGTCCGCGACCACCGGCGCCATCACCGGTCCCGCCGGCCCGAATCTCGCCAATCTGCACTTCGCCACCATCACGTTGCCTTACTACCTGAGTCCGCCGGTGGCGCCGCCTGCCGGCACAGGCACCGAGCCTCTAACTAACTGGTGGCGCGCGGCGAATCCGCCGCCGGCCGCCGCGGGTCTCGCCGATCCGAAGGGCGAATTCAATCTCACGCGCTTCAATCCATTCCCCGCGCTGAAGGCGCAGCTCACCGTGCCGATGCTCATCGGCATCCCGCGTGCGCCGGCGGTCAAGCCGGTCGCTGGTTGGCCGGTGGTCATCTATCAGCACGGCATCACCGAAGATCGCGGCACGCTCGCGTTGATCGCGGACGCCGCTGCCGCCGCGGGCTTCGTCATCGTTGGCATCGATCTGCCGCTCCACGGCATCATGCCGAACGATCCGCTCTACGCGCTGTCGCCCACCAACCCGGCAAACGCGGCGCTGCCAGCGCCGTTCAAAGTCGGCGAACCCACGTTCAACGTGGACTACGTCAACAACACCACGCTCGCCGCAGGGCCCGATGGTCTGCCGGATCCTTCCGGCCAGCACTTCATCAATCTCGCAAGCCTGCTCACCGCGCGTGACAACCTGCGGCAGGGCGTCGCCAACCTGATCGCACTGACGCGCGCCGTGCCATCCCTCGATCTGGATGGCAATCCGGCGACCGTGGACATCGACCCGGCGCGCATGCATTTCTTCGGCTGGTCGCTCGGCGGGATCATCGGCAGCGCCTACATGGGCACGCCGTACGCCGTGGCGAACATCAAGTCCGTTTCGCTGTTCGCCGCAGGTTGCGGAATCCTGGAGACGCTGCGCAATTCGCCGGGTTACTCGCCGGTGCTGAACAACGGACTCGCGGCCGCAGGCTTCCCGGCGGGCACTTCCATCTACTTCGAGTTCGTGCACGCCGCGCAGGCTGCGGTCGAAGCCGGTGACGGCTGCAACTACGCGGCGAATTGGGCCAACAAGCCCACGCTCATGCAGATGATCCAGGGCACGCCCGGTGTCGCCTCCAAACCCACCGACCGCGCTGTACCGAATTCCTCGACACTGCGGCTGGCCGGGCTGCTCGGATTGCCGACGATCACCGCAACCTTGACCAACCCGGTTGCACCGTATGCGCGTGCGCTCACGCGTTTCACCGAGGGCGGTCACGGCACCATCGCTTTGCCGGCAAGCGGCACCGCGCAGAATCCCGGCCCCGAAACACTGGCCGCATACGTGGAAGCGCGTACCGAACTCGCATCCTTCCTTGGCTCCGAAGGCGTACAGATTTCGATCGCCAACTCGGCGATACTCGCGCCGCAATAAGGCACGTGGGTTCTGCTTCAAGGGGCGGCCTTCGGGCCGCCCTTTTTTTTCGCAAGGCTCCAAACCAGTAGCATCGATGGCAGAGAACCCACCCGCCAAGACCAGCTTCATCGCGCGCATGCGTGCCAAGCTCAATCGACCGGGATCGTGGTTGTCCTATGACCTCGCCAACCTGGTGCCTGGCCGCAAAATCGACGCCGAGGTACTCGACGAACTCGAAACCCGATTGCTCACGGCCGACGTCGGCGTCGATGCGACCGAACATATACTCGAAGAGTTGCGCAAGAAGGTCGCGCGCAACGAGCTCGATGATGTCGAGGCGCTCATCGCGGCGCTGACGGACTCGATCACGCAGATCCTTCTCCCGTCGCAACAGCCGCTCGATATCGCCAGGAAAAAGCCCTTCGTGCTGCTGGTGGTCGGCGTGAACGGATCTGGTAAAACCACCACCATCGGCAAACTTGCGCGCCGCTTTGCCGACGCTCGCAAGCACGTCGTGCTCGCGGCCGGCGACACGTTTCGCGCCGCGGCCATCGAGCAGTTGGGTGTTTGGGCAGATCGCGCCGGCGCCGACATCATTCAACAGCAGGCCGGCGCCGATCCGGGCGCCGTGGTATTCGACGCCGTGCAGGCAGCGATGTCGCGCCGCGCCGATGTGGTCATCATCGATACCGCGGGACGGCTGCACAGCCAGTCGCACCTCATGGACGAGCTGAAAAAAGTGAAGCGTGTGATCCAGCGCGTAGAACCATCCGCGCCGCACGAGGTCTTGTTAGTTCTCGATGCCAACCAGGGACAGAATGCGCTCACACAGGCCACGCAGTTTCACGAAGCGGTCGGAGTCACTGGCCTCGTACTCACCAAGCTCGACGGCACCGCCAAGGGCGGCATCGTGATAGCCATCGCGCGCAAGCTCGGCCTGCCGATCCGCTTCATCGGCGTAGGCGAACAGGCCGAGGATTTCGGCGAATTCGACGCCCGCGCGTTCGCCAGCGCGCTGGTTTCCGGCAACAGCGTCGCCGCAGGCTAAGATCGGCGTCCATGATTTCCTTCGACAATGTCGCCAAGCGTTATCCGAACGGCCGCGAAGCGCTTGCGGGCGTCACCTTCACCATTCAGCCTGGCGAGTTCGTGTTCCTCACCGGCCGTTCTGGCGCCGGCAAGAGCAGCGTGCTCAAGCTGATAGCGCTGCTCGAACGCCCGAGCCGCGGCGTCGTCACCGTGGCTGGCCAGAACACAGGTTCGCTCAAGGCAGGCAGGATCCCGGCGTTCCGCCGTGCCATCGGCGTGGTGTTCCAGGATCACAAGCTGCTCGTGGATCGGCCGATTTACGACAACGTAGCGCTGCCGCTGGTGGTGGCTGGCACACCGCTCAAGGAGGTCGACCGGCGCGTGCGCGCGGCGCTCGACCAGGTCGGGTTGTTAGGCCGTGAACGTTCTTCGCCGCTCGAGCTCTCCGTGGGCGAGCAGCAGAGAGTCGGCATCGCGCGCGCCGTCGTCAGCAAGCCACAGCTGCTCATCGCCGACGAGCCGACCGGCAATCTCGATCCTGGTCTCGCCGTCGAAGTCATGCGCGTGTTCAAACGCTTTCAGGAAGTCGGTGTCACCGTGGTGATTGCCTCGCACGATCCGCACCTGGTCGAGCAGTTTGGCCAGCGGGAAATCGTGCTCGACGCCGGCCGCATTGCCTCCGACACGTTCCGCGCCGGGCACGCCGCGCGCATGACCGCGCAGGCGCCGCAGCTCAGCAATCTGCCTGACATCCACACATGAGCGGCGCGGCCTCATCCTATGGCACGCGGCATCTGCAGGCGTTGTTTGGCTCGCTGGGCCGGCTGGTCCGTGCGCCACTGGCCACCATGCTCACGCTCACCGTCATTGGCGTGGCGCTGGCGTTGCCGGCCGGCCTCGCCATCGTGGTCAACAATCTGCGCACCGCCACCGGCGATTTCAGCAACGCCGTCGACTTCACCGTGCACTTCAAGCTGGGCACCTCCATCGATCGTGTGCAGCAGGTGGCAGCCGGCGCCCGCGAACGCAGCGGGGTCGAGTCGGTGACAGTGAAAACCGCCGAGCAGGCGCTCGAGGAATTCAAGCAGGCGTCAGGCTTTGGCGATGCGTTGGCGGCGCTCGAAGACAACCCGCTCCCGCACCACCTCGTCGTTCGCCCGGCGAAGGGCGCCAGCGGTCCTGCCGAAGTCGAATCGCTGCGCCGCTACTTCGCGGCATTCCCGGAAGTCGAGATCGTGCAGCTCGACCTCGACTGGGTACGTCGCCTGCACTCGCTGCTCGATGTGCTGAAGCGTGCGTTATGGGTGGTCATCGCCGTCCTGGGGCTCGGCGTGCTCGCGGTCATCGGCAACACCATCCGGCTCGAGATCCAGCAAAGGCGGCCGGAGATCGAAGTGACCAAACTGGTGGGCGGCTCCAACGCCTTCGTACGCCGGCCGTTCCTCTACACCGGCATTTTCTATGGTCTTGGCGGCGCACTGCTGGCGGCGCTCATCGTCTTCGGCGCGCTGACCTACCTCGATCGGGCTGTCGGCGACCTGTCCGCGCAATATGGCGGTCGCTTCCACCTGGAAGGCCTGGGCGGCGAAGGGATGGGGCTTCTGGTGGCGGTCGGGACCGTGCTGGGATGGCTCGGCGCACTCATTTCCACGGGGCGCCACCTGCGCCAGATCGAGCCTCGAGCCTGAGCGGACCGCCTTTCATATAGATCAATAACTTAACGTTATAGTCCCTCGTTCGAGGGATGGAACTGATTGGGGTCTTAGCACTCTAATTGCTCGACTGCTAATATCTCGGCCCGCGAGATAAGCAGATCGCCCCAGGAGGTTTCGTACAGATGACCGCCACCGCGACCGCAGTAGTTGCCCGCAAGAACGATTTCATCCTTTCCGGACCCGTCGGAAGCTTCGACGCGTACATGGACAAGGTAAGCCGCATCCCCGTGCTGTCGCGCGAGGACGAGGCTGCACTCGCCGTTCGTTTCCGCAATGATGGTGATCTGGAAGCCGCCCGCCAGCTCGTGCTGTCGCACCTGCGTTTCGTGGTGCACATTGCGCGCGGGTACTCGGGCTACGGCCTGCCGCTCGGAGACGTCGTCCAGGAAGGCAATGTCGGCCTCATGAAGGCCGTGAAGCGCTTCGACCCCACGGTCGGCGTGCGCCTGGTCTCGTTCGCGGTGCACTGGATCCGCGCCGAGATTCACGAATACGTGTTGCGCAACTGGCGCTTGGTAAAAGTCGCCACCACCAAGGCTCA
>JBDTSV010000012.1:0-8200 GCA_039930985.1 Pseudomonadota bacterium | reverse complement strand
GTGGTCTGAACCAGGCTGTCCGCAACGCCAACGACGGTATCTCCCTCGCCCAGACCGCTGAAGGCGCCTTGTCGGAAGCCGGCAACGCCCTGCAGCGTATTCGCGAACTGGCCATTCAGTCCGCCAACAGCACGAACTCGGCCTCTGACCGCCGCGCTCTGAACAGCGAATCAGCCCAGCTGCTCGCCGAGCTTCAGCGCAACGCGCAGACCACGCAGTTCAACGGCCAGAACATCCTCGACGGTTCATTCTCGTCGGCGCAGTTCCAGGTCGGCGCGAACGCCAACCAGGTCATCTCGTTCGGTATTCAGGGTGCCTCCACGAACCTGCTCGGTGCCTACCAGGTCACCGGCGGCGTCGTCACCAATGCGGCATTCGACGGCAACACCTTCACGATCAACGATATCGAGATCGGCGTGTCGGCTGCCACCAGCGCCGCGGGCGTCACTGCCTACAGCGCCACGGCGAAAGCCACGGCCATCAACTCGAAGAGCAACCTGACGGGCGTCACCGCGACGGCCTCGAACTCGGTCACCGGCGCCGCCGTGGTCGCGCGTTCGGGACTATCGAGTGGAGTGCTCACGATCAACGACGTCGCGATCGGCGCCATCGCCGCTGACGCGAATGCCGTGACCCAGGGCCGCACCGCCGCCACCGCGATCAACGCCGTCTCCAACCAGACGGGCGTGACTGCAGCTGCCGATGCGAGCACGGGCGCGCTGACGCTGACTGCTCTTGACGGCCGCAACATCAGCCTCGAGGCTGCGGGCGCGACGGCGGTTCAGGCGCAGGCCATCCAGAACGCCACGGGTCTTGACGTGTCGGCGGCCGCGAATGCTTCCGGTCATGAAGTGAACACGCTGACCTTCGGCGCGGGCAACCTCGACACCGGCACTACGGCTCTGACGACGGGCGACACCTTCACGATTGAAGGTCGCGTGTACGAACTGACCACCGGTGGTCCGGTCGTGGCAGGCAACGTTGCCGTCACGGTGGCTGCTGCCAGCACGCCGACCGCTTCGGTCCTCGCGCTCAGCAATGCGATCAATGCGGAACACACCGCCGGTCGCACCAGCGTTGTTGCTTCGGGCGCCAGCGCCACCAACCTGACGCTGACCTCGGACAAGTTCGGCGCGGCCGTCATCAACTACGCCGAGACGGCGGCGGGCACGGCTTCAGTCGTGATCACGACTGCGGGCACGGCTCCGGCCGATGGCAACGGCATCGAGACGCGCGGCACGATCACACTGAGCTCGGCCAGCAACTTCACCTTGGGTGGAACTGACCTGGCCCTGGGTGGTTTGTCGACGGCTTCGCCGGCGCTGACCCGCCTCGACACGGTCGATATTTCCACGGTGGAAGGCGCCAACGCCGCCATCGCGGTGCTCGACGGTGCGCTGTCCCAGGTCACCAGCATCCGCGCCGATCTCGGTGCGGTGCAGAACCGCTTCAGCTCGACTGTGGCGAACCTGCAGGCGACCACTGAGAACCTGAGCGCCGCGCGCAGCCGCATCCTGGATGCGGACTTCGCGGCGGAAACCGCTTCACTGACCCGCGCGCAGATCCTGCAGCAGGCCGGTACGGCGATTCTTGCCCAGGCGAATGCGATTCCGCAGAACGTGCTCTCACTGCTTCGATAAGCAGCGAGAGTCACATCCGGGTAGCCATTCGGTAGCCCATTGAGAAGGGCGGGCGATGCGGGGTAGATAGCCTCGAATCGCCCGCCAACCTCTCAAAGCATGGGCCGAATGATTCCTCCGAGGTGGCGACATGAAGATTGGAGATGTGACAGCAGAGTCAGGAGTGCGTTTGCCGCGAATCGCCGCCGATGAGCGGACCGCGGTGACATTGCCCAAGGTTGTGAGTGAGCAACCCCGGCAGCAGGCGAAGCCTGCGCCCCCGGTGGAGGTTCCGAAGATCGAATCGGTGACCAGACAGATCGACTCGTTCCTGCGCAGTTTCGGGCGGAGCATCAACTTTCGCGTCGATCCTGGCAGTGGCGAAATGGTAGTGAGTGTGATCGATGCCAACACCGGCGAAATCATTCGCCAGGTGCCCGGCGAAGACGCACTCAAGCTCGCTCAGAGCATCGAAGCAAGCATGAGCGCCATGATCGACGAAAGAGCATGAAGGACTAGTTAGCAACATGGCAGGACTGACATCGTCAGGCGTCGGATCGGGGCTGGATATCAACAGCCTCGTTGCGCAGCTCGTTGCCGCCGAAAAGGCGACTCCCCAGAAGCAGATCACGCGGCAGCAGACCAGCACCGTGACGACGATCTCCGCGCTCGGAAGGCTCAAGGGCGCGGTGGGCAGTTTCAATACGACGCTCACCCAGTTGAAGACGATTGACGCTTTCTCGGGCCGCACCGCGAGCTCGTCGAAGCCGGAGATATTCACGGCCACCGCCAGCACTTCGGCGGCGGCCGGCACCTACGACATCGAAGTCGTGCAGATCGCGACCTCCGCGCAGATCAAGTCGAAAGAGTTCGCCGGCGGAGCAGGCCAGGTGGTCGGCACCGGCACGCTGACGGTGACCGTCGGCACCAAGGATTTCCAGATCGCGGTTGACGCGGCGCACAACACGCTCGCCGGCATCCGCGATTCGATCAATCAGGCGAGCGGCAATACGGATCTCGTGCGCGCCACCATCGTCAATGCGACCGACGGCGCGCACCTGGTGCTGACCGGCACCGCGACCGGCGAAGCCAACTCAATCACGGTTGCGCAGGCCGATGGCAACGGCGGTCTCGCCAGTCTCGTCTACAACCCGACGCTCACGACCAACTACGCGCCCGACAGCCGTCTGGCGCAAGACTCGATTGTCGCGGTGGCGGGCTTTGCCAAGCACAGCGCCACCACGACCGTATCCGACATCATCGACGGCGTGTCATTCGCGCTGCTCAAGGAAGACCCGGGCACGATCCACACGCTGACCGTAGCCAACGACAAGGGCACTGTCACCACGCGCATCAAGAACTTCGTCGACCAGTACAACTCGATGGTGTCGACGCTCGCCAGCCTGCGAAGCTACGAGCCCACCACCAAGGTCGCGGGTCCGTTGCTCGGCGATGCGATGCTGCGCGGCATCGAGACGGATATCCGCCGCGCGCTCACCAACACGACCTCGGGTTCGACCGTATTCAGTTCGCTCGCGGCCATCGGCGTCACCACGCAGAAAGACGGATCGCTGCTGCTCGACAATGCCAAGCTCACCACGGCGCTGAACGACAACTTCGACGAAGTGGCCAAGCTCTTCGGTGGCGAAAATGGTGTCGCCACGCGCTTGTCGGATGCGCTCACGCCACGACTCGCGGACGATGCGGAGATCGATGTTCGCTCGAAGCGTCTCAATCAGAAGAGCGTCGAACTGCAGAAGCAGCAGGTCGCGCTCGAGACGCGCATGGCGGCCGTTGAAGCTCGCTACAAGAAGCAATTCAACGCGCTAGATAGTCTGCTGTCGAAGTTGCAGAGCACTTCGTCATTCCTCACGCAGCAGCTCTCCAGCATCTCGAAGATCGGCTCCAACCAGTGAAGCAGGGCTCTCAAGTCCGCTGATTCCGGGCCGTTAAGCTCCTGACAGAAATGGAGCAATGACGATGGCCTTCCCGCCCAATGCCGCAAAACTCGCCGCTTACCGAAGCACCTCCGTGCACTCGGGTGTCGCGGCTTCGGATCCGCATCGCCTGATCGTGATGCTAATGGACGGCGCGCTCGAGCGCATCGCGACCGCGCGTGGACTCATGCAGAACGGCGGCGGCGCCCAGAAAGCGCAGCTGTTGCATCGCGCCGTGGCCATCGTCGACGAGCTGCGCAACAGCCTCAACTTCAAGGCTGGCGGCGAGCTGTCCCAAAATCTCGACGCGCTCTATGACTACATGTGTGTCCGCCTCATGCAGGCGAACGCCGCTAACAAACCGGAATGGCTCGACGAAGTGAGCCGGTTGCTCGGTGAAGTGCGGGCCGCCTGGCTCGCGGTGCCGCCGCAAAACCGCGCGCAGCTTTAGGAACCGGGCGCCATGGATATCTCCGCCACTTCACGACGCCGCAGCCTGCGCCTCGTCAGCTCGACGCTTGCGCCGGCGGCGTTGCCGGGCTCGACGCCCGAATGGCGTCGCGTCGCGGGTGCCGTCCTTTCCTGCACGCGCGAACTCGGCCGGCACCTCATGCAGCAGCGCTGGAGCCTGGTCGATGAGACCCTGGGCGAACGCCGCGAACTCCTGATCCTGATGAAGCGCATGTACCTCGATGCGGACGGCCGCCGTTGCCTGTTATCCCTCGAGCAAGCGACCCATGAGTCCGAGCTCGCGGTTGCCCGCATGACGGGGCGCGCCGGCTAGCTCTTCGAAGTAGACTGCGGTTCATGATCGATCCCGCCGATACCATTGTCCTGTTCGAGAAGCTCGCGTACCAGGATCTTCTGCCGGTGCGCTGGGTGCCCCATCCGAAGCCCGTTGACGAAGTCACCGCGCAGCACCTGGCCGAGCGCAATGTGCGCGTGCTGCAGGCCTGCGATGCGCTCGAGGAATACGGCCAGCACGAGAAGTCCGATGACGAATCGCCGCACTCGGCGGATCTCATGCGGCTCGATTTCAAGCTCAACCTGCTGCTCGATCTGGCGGGGCAATTGCTGGCGAACAGCCAGTCGCGCGTGAGCCCCAAGGCGATACGGCTGAATGCCATGGGCGCCACGTGGAAAACTGACGAATCCCCGCCGGCACCGGGCGCGCACGGCATCCTCGAAGTTGGACTTCGCGACATCGTCGTGCAGCCATTGAACCTGCCGGCCGAAGGCGTGGCGGTGATTGCGCCGGGCGAGGCGCGCGTGCGCTTCACTCTGTTAGGCGAAGTGGTCGCCGATCACATCGAGAAGCTGGTGTTTCGCCGCCACCGGCGAAAAATTGCCGACGCGCGCCGCCCGCGTCGCGTGTAGTCCTTCGTCACCAGGTAGTTTGCACTAGGGGATTCCCCCTTCGCATGGCCGACGATCTCCGCGCGCGAGAAATGTTGTTAGGGGATAACTCTTAATCCTGCGAAGATGCACGACGCATCACGTTTTCTTCGCCGGCGAAAGCGCGAAGATGCTCGCGAGAGAGGAGTCATCGTGCAGACAGTCGAATGCATCAGTGCGAGCGAGGGACGCGCCCGCCGTGCAATCAATCAGGGCACCATCGCCAGTGACGGCGTGCAGATGCCCACGGGAGCTTCTCCTGCTATCGCAGCCGTGAACCGGCTGATTCAGCAGGTGGCGCCGTACGATTCGACGGTCCTCATCTTAGGGGAATCCGGTACGGGAAAGGAGATCTGCGCTCGCGCGATCCATGCGTTGAGCCCGCGTCGCCAGCGGCCGTTCGTCGCGGTGAACTGCGGTGCAATCCCCGCCGAGCTTCTCGAATCCGAATTGTTCGGTCACGAGAAGGGCTCGTTCACCGGCGCCATCACCACGCGCAAGGGCCGATTCGAAATCGCCGAGGGCGGCACGCTGTTCCTCGACGAGATCGGCGACATGAGCCTGCCTATGCAGGTGAAACTCTTACGCATCCTGCAGGAGCGCATCTACGAGCGCGTCGGCAGCAACGTCTCCAGCGAATGCGATGTGCGCATCATCGCCGCCACGCATCGCAATCTCGAAGAATCCATCGTACGCGGCAGCTTCCGCGGCGATTTGTTCTACCGTCTGAACGTCTTCCCGATCGAGATGCCGACGCTCAGCGATCGCATCGTCGACCTGCCGGAGCTGATTACCGATTTCGTACGGATGGCGGCCGCGCGCGGCCGTCCGAAGCTGCGCCTGTTGCCCGAGACCCAGGACGCGCTGTGCGGCTACGCCTGGCCCGGCAACATCCGCGAGCTGTCCAATCTCATCGAACGCCTGGCAATTCTCTGTCCCGATCGTGCGGTCGGTATCGGCGATCTGCCGGCGCGTTACCGTCCGACCGACTGGACGGCACCTAACATCCAGGACGCGCTGACGGCGGAGATTCCGCAGCTGATCGCCTCGATGGCCGGCAGCGACGAGGCCGAAGACGAAAGTGTTCTGCCCGCGTCGGTGTGGGCCGGTGAAGCGGACGCGATCACGCGGCTGCCGGAGCAGGGTGTCGATCTGCGCGCCCACCTGATGGTGATCGAGCGTTCGCTGATCAGCCAGGCGCTGCAGCGTTCCGGCGGTACGGTGGCGCACGCCGCGCGGCTGTTGTCGTTGCGACGCACGACTCTGGTCGAGAAGCTCCGCAAGCTCGGCATGGCCGGCGCGCAGGAAGAGCACGCCTAAGAAAAAGGGGACAGATCTATTTTTGCTGCCGCAGCGAAAATAGATCTGTCCCCTTTTTCCTCCTCACACCAGCTCCGCCCGTCAAACCTCCGACACTCATGTGAAGCCCGTCACGCGATCGGTCGGGCACGGCTCTTGCAGCTGCAATCGTTGGCCGCCTTCGGCCGATTGAGTTGAGGTTTCAGATGAGCACCGATACAAGCTTCAGCGATTCCCTCGAACCGGTGGCGGTCGATTCCTCGTCGCGACTGATCCTGGATCTCGCCCGCCGCGTGGCCGTCACCGATTGCACGGTGCTCATCGTCGGCGAATCCGGCACCGGCAAGGAAGTGCTGGCGCGGCTCATCCACCGCGCGAGTCCGCGCGCGAAGAACGCTTTCATCGCGGTGAACTGCGCCGCCATTCCCGAGAACATGCTCGAAGCCATGTTGTTTGGCTACGAACGCGGTTCGTTCACCGGCGCGCATGCCGCGCATCCCGGCAAGTTCGAGCAGGCGCAGGGCGGAACCCTGCTGCTCGACGAGATCACCGAAATGCCGCTGTCGCTGCAGGCGAAACTGCTGCGGGTGCTCCAGGAAAAGGAAGTCGAACGCATCGGCGGCGTTGCGCCGCTCGCGCTCAATGTACGGGTGATCGCCACCACCAACCGCAATCTGCGCGGCGAAGTGGCCGCCGGCCGCTTCCGCGAAGACCTCTACTACCGCCTCAACGTATTTCCGCTGGCGCTGGCGCCGTTACGCGATCGCCGCGACGACATCCTGCCGCTCGCCACACACCTGCTGGCGCAACGCGCGCGCGCCGGGTTGCGCATACCGGCGATTTCCGCCGACGTGGCGCACCTGCTGCTCGGCTATCCGTGGCCCGGCAACGTTCGCGAACTCGACAACCTGCTGCAGCGCGCGCTGGTGCTGGTCGAAGGCTCGATCATCGAAGCCGAGCACATCCTGTTCGAGAAGCAGCCCTCGCACGTCGACATCGGCGCGTCCAACGTTTCGCCCATGCTGCAACAGACCCGCGAACGCGCCGAGCGCGACGTGATCCTCGAGGCGCTGCGCGCCGCGCATGGCAGCCGCCGCGAGGTCGCGGAGAAGTTGGGCATCAGCCCGCGCACCTTGCGTTACAAGCTGGCGCGCATCCGCAGCTCCGGAATCGAAGTTCCTGCTGCCTGAATAGAGGGGGAGACCTCGCATGAGCCAGATGGAAATCGACCGCGTTCTCGCGCAGATACGCAACATCGGCAACGCCACGCGTGCCGGTGGCATCGGTGGTGCCGCGCCCACGGCGCCGAACGGCGTCAACAACGGATTCGCCAATCTGCTCAAGCAGGGATTGGAGAAGGTCAACGAAACGCAGTCCAAGGCCAACACGCTTGCCACGCAATTCGAAAAGGGCGTGCCTGGCGTGGAGCTGCCACAGGTGATGCTGGAAATGCAGAAGGCCAACGTGTCGTTTCGCGCGCTGGCCGAGGTACGCAACAAGTTCGTCGATGCGTACCGCGAAATCATGAACATGCCGCTTTGAAGAATTCGAGGATCACTAAATGGCTGGAGAACTGAGCAACCCCGCTGGACCGCGCCTCGCCGGCTTGAAGCCGTTGCTGCTGCTGGTCGGTGTTGCCGCGGCCATCGCCGCGGGCGTGGGCGTGATGCTGTGGGCCATCGGTCCCACCTACAGCCTGCTGTATTCCAATCTCGCCGCCGAAGAGACCGCGCAGATCACCCAGGTGCTCGACTCGGCGCGGATTCCCTACAAGCTCGATGGCACCGGCAACTCGGTGAGCGTGCCCGCCGATCAGCTGGCTTCCGCGCGGCTCAAACTCGCGGCGCAGGGTCTGCCCGAAAGTGGCGGCGGCGTGAATGCCATGACCAAGGATCCGGGCTTCGGCGTCAGCCAGTTCATGGAGAACGCGCGCTACCAGCACGCGCTCGA
>JBDTSV010000011.1:0-24491 GCA_039930985.1 Pseudomonadota bacterium | reverse complement strand
CGCCGGAATCAATTTCGCCACGCACTTCCGGATCTGGCAGACGCGCAGCCTCGACTCCCTGGACTGCGAGACCCGCATCGATGGCGCGGTGGTCGGGCGTGGTAGCGCCGCCAACGTCAGCGGCGGCCCGCTCGCGGCACTCGCCTTCGCCTTGCGCTGTAATGCGCGCCGCGGCCGGCCGCTGCGCGCCGGTGAATTCGTCTCGACAGGCGCGGCCACCGGTGTCCACTCCATCGGAGCAGGACAATCTGCCGAGGCAATCTTTACCGGCGTCGGCAGCCTCAAATGTGTCACCGTACCCATGACTCCGGCCATACCGGCCTGATTGTTAGAGGACATACCTGCCCCCAGCCACGCGCGCTTCCGTACAATCCCACCACCATGACACGCACCCGGAAAAAAGCCGCGGGAAATCGCGGAGTGCCCAAAGTGCCCGTCCCTGCGAAAGTGATCGGCGTCAAGCCGGGTCGTAACGCAACCATCAACGACATCGCGCGCCTCGCGAGCGTCTCGAAGAAAACTGTGTCACGGGTCATCAACCAGTCGCCGCTGGTTCAGGAAGGGACCCGCGCGCGCATCCAGGCAGTCATCGACAAGTTCGGCTATGTCCCCGACCCGCAGGCGCGCGGCCTCGCATTTCGCAAGGCTTTCCTCATCGGCCTCGTCTACGACAATCCGAACGCGCAGTACATCGTGAATTGCATGGAAGGCGCACTCGATGCGGTGCGCAATTCCGAATATGAAGTCGTCGTGCATCCCTGCGATCGCAAGAAACCGGACTTCATCGCGGGTGTGCGGCGTTTTGTCGAACGCCAGAAGTTGCGCGGCGTGATCCTGCTGCCACCCGTTTCGGAAAATGACGATCTGACTCGGGCGCTCACCGCCGCCGATTGCGCTTACGTGCGCATCACCTATGCGCAGCTCGACGATCCGGCGCGCATGGTCATTTCGAATGATCGGCTGGCGGTCGCGGAAGTCGCCAACTACCTGGTGTCGTTGGGGCACAAGCGCATCGGCTACATCGCCGGTCCGCCGGGGTTCCGATCCGCCGTGGAGCGCCTCGCGGGTTTTCGCGAAGCGCTGATCGCGCGCGGCGTTTCGTTGCCAGCAGAGCTCATCGTCGAAGGCGGATACACCTACGAATCGGGCGTCGCTGGCGGTGAAAAGCTTCTGGCCTTGAGCCCGCGGCCCACCGCAATTTTTGCCAGCAACGACGAAATGGCCGCCGGCGCCTATCGCGCGGCCAGCCGCCTGGGGCTCTCGATCCCGGCCGATGTCTCAATCGTCGGCTTCGATGACGGGGCGCTCGCCTCGCGCCTGCTGCCATCACTGACCACCATTCGCCTGCCGATTCGCGAACTGGGACGCCTCGCCGCTAACAAGATCCTGCATCCCGAGGCGGTCGGCGGAACCCACGCCATGGTCACGCCGCTCGAGCCCCACCTCGTGATCCGCGATTCCTGCCAGCCGCCCCCGCGTTAAGCGCGCTATTCCGCTTTTATTATTAGACGGACCCCGTCGCTTCGACGGGTATTGAAAGTGGCCGCAAGCCTGGGCATGACACCGGTTTCCGCGCCACCGCCGGACCCTGTAGAATCGCGCTCCCAGCTCAAAGACCCGGGCCCCGAATCATGAAGTTCGAAACGAGACACGCCAGCCACCAGAGCATCGTCCAGACCGCCGACACCTCGAGGCTGCGCGAGCTGTTTCACGTCTCCGGTTTCTTCGTGCCGGATGACGTCCACCTTACGTTCAGCCACATCGAACGCATGATCGTTGGCGGCGTGATGCCCGTAACGAAAAGTGTCGAACTCAACGAAGTGCCGGCGCTCAACAAAGGTCCGTTTCTCGCGCGACGCGAGCTCGGCATCATCAATGTCGGGGGTCCCGGCAAGGTTACGGTCGACGGCTTGGTCTCGGCCCTGGCGGCGCGCGAAGGCTTGTACGTGCCGATGGGCACCACCGCCCTGTCGTTCACGTCGGATTCCGCTGCGGCGCCCGCCAAGTTCTATCTCGCCAGCACGCCCGCGCACGCGCGCTACGAAACGGTGAAGATCGACATCGCCCGGGCAAATCCGATGCCGGTGGGTTCTCCGGCCACGGCCAACGAACGCACCATCTACCAGTACATCAACCCGGACATCTGCAAGTCGGCACAGTTGCTCATGGGGCTCACCTCGCTCAAGGAAGGCAGCGTGTGGAACACCATGCCCTGCCACCTGCACGAGCGCCGCTCCGAAACGTATTTCTATTTCGATCTCAAGTCCGACGCGCGGGTCGTGCACATCATGGGTGAGCCGCATGAAACGCGGCATATTTTCGTTGCCAACGAAGAAGCCGTGATCGCACCGCCGTGGTCCATCCACACCGGCTGCGGCACCACGAACTACAGCTTCATCTGGGCGATGGGCGGTGAGAACCAGGAATACAAGGACGTCGCCTGGGTTCCCATGAACGTGTTGCGCTGAAGTGGGCAACAACTTCGACCTGACCGGCCGAGTCGCGGCGGTCACCGGCGCGAACACCGGCCTCGGCCGCGCAATCGCCGAAGCGCTCGCGGCAGCGGGCGCCGACATCGCCTGCATCGGCCGCAGCGATCCGGCTGAAACTCTCTCCGCCGTGCGTTCGCTCGGTAGACGCGGCCATTGGGTCAAGGCAGACCTCGGTTCCAGGCCCGACTATCCGCGCCTCGTCGCGGAGGTCGTCGCCGCGCAGGGCGGCCTGCATATCCTGGTGAACAACGCCGGCATCATCCGTCGCAACAACGCCATCGATTTCACTGAAGCCGACTGGGACGCCGTGCTCGACGTGAATCTGAAAGCCGTGTTCTTCCTCTCCCAGGCCGCGGCACGCCACATGATTCCGGCCGGTGGCGGCAAGATCATCAACATCGCCTCGATGCTGTCGTTTCAGGGCGGCATTCGCGTGCCCTCCTATACCGCCAGCAAGAGCGGCATCGCCGGCCTGACCAAGCTGCTCGCCAACGAGTGGGCCGTCAGCGGCATCAACGTCAACGCGATCGCGCCCGGCTACTTCGCGACCAACAATACCGCCGCGCTGCAGGCCGACGTGAAACGTAACGCGGAGATCCTGGGGCGAATTCCCGCCGGACGCTGGGGCGAACCGAAAGACCTGGGCGGCGCCGCCGTATTCCTCGCGTCGAGCGCATCGAACTACGTTCAGGGCATCACGCTGCCCGTCGACGGCGGCTGGCTGGCACGCTGAGCCGGGAAGCCGCTGCGAAGCCCGCTATGATGTCGGCTCCTGACTGGGAGCCAAAATGCATACGATGCTTCGCAAGATTTGCTTCACGCTGACGGCGCTGGCCACGGGATCGCTGGCACAGGCGGCGCCGGATCACGTCGACATCACCTGGATGTCGATCACCAACATGCAGTTCGATCTCGGGCGCGCGCAGGTCGTCGCCGATGGATACATCACACGTCTGCCCGCGGAAATCTTCTACGGCGGTGGTGGCGGCCTCGCCAGCACCCACCGCGCCATGCAATCGGACGTCGCGGCAGTGAAGGAGGTCTTCGACGCCATCGGCGGCAAGGCCGCGGTCAAACTACTGCTCACTGGCCATAGTCACTTCGATCATTCGTTCGATACCGCCACCTGGGCGCGACTCTCGGGCGCACGCATCATCGGCTCGCGCACCACCTGCCTGCAGGTGCGGGCCGAAAAGATTCCCGCACGCCGGTGCAAGTCGGTAAATGGCGGCGAGAAATTCACGCTCGAACCTGGCGTCACCATGTACGTCATCCGCTGGAATCACAGCGGCGATTCGGTACACAACCCGGAACAGCACAATCCGGTCGAGCTCAACTCGGTCCCGGCCGCCGACGCCAGCGGTGGGTTGCACGCGGGCGTCGCCGAAGATTTCCCGAATGGTGGCGGCAACCGCGCGTACCTGTTCACCGTCGATGGAGCCGCCGGCCGCTTCAGCTGGTTGTTCCAGGACTCGGCCAGCCCTGTGGATCTGCGCGACCCCATCGTCGTTGACGGCAAGAACTACGGCGCGCCGCTCGACAATCTGCGGGCGGCGATGAGCGCTGCGAAACTCGACTCGGTCGATTTGTGGATTGCCACGGGCGGGGTTCCGGTGGCGGAGCTGGTGTTACCGGTGCTGCGCCCCAAGGCCTATCTACCCGTGCACTGGGATGGTCTGTACGGCGCGTTCAAGGCGGGACCGGCGCAGCCCTTTGCCGATGATTCGCTCTCGAGCCTGCTGCAGAAAGCCGGCGTGCATGCCGTGGTGCCGACGCAGTACATGGACCGCTGGCGGCTCGATGGCGCCGGCATTCGCCCCATCGACAATTCCGCGGTCAAGAAGGCGCTCGGGTTCAACTGATGCGAGTCGCGTTTCTCGGCCTTGGCAGCATGGGTACCGGCATGGCCCGCCGTCTGATCGCCGCGGGGCATTCCCTGGCGGTCTTCAACCGCACGCCCGGGCGCGCCGCGCCGTTCGAAAAGTTCGGGGCGCGAATCGCCGATTCGCCGCGCGCCGCCGCGCAGAATGCCGATGTGATCATCGCCATGACGGCGACCGATGAATCCTCGCGCGCGGTCTGGCTGGGGGAGCTCGGAGCGCTGGCCGCCGACAATTCTCCTGACGCGCTGGCCATCGAATGTTCGACGCTCTCGCACGACTGGGTTCTCGAGCTCGCACAGCTGGTGCGCGCGCGCGGCTTCCGCTTCGTCGACGCGCCCGTCACCGGGCTTCCGGACGCAGCGGCCGCCGGAACGCTGACATTGCTGGTGGGCGCCGATGCCGCCGACCTGGACGCGGCGCGACCGATTCTGACTTCACTGGCGACGCGCGTGCTGCATTTCGGCCCGGTGGGGACCGGGACGGTCTACAAGCTCATGGTGAATCTCATGGGTGCCGTGCAGATCGCGTCAGCCGCAGAAGGCATCGTGCTCGCTGAACGCGCGGGCCTCGATCTGCGACTGGTATCGGATGCGGTCACCAGCGGCCAGGCCGCCAGTCCGCAAGTGGTGCGCAATGTTCGCCGGTTCATCGCCGACGACCACGGCGTCAACGTGAATTTCACGCCCGCGTTGCGGCTCAAGGACATCGACTACGCCTTGCGGCTGGCGAAGAAACTGGGAGTCGAGTGCCCGTTCGGCACTGTTGCGGCCGACGTCTATCGCAAACTCTGCGAGCTCGGCTTCGCCGCGGACAACGAGAGCCGAGTGATCGACGTGCTGCGAAAGCGCTAGCGCGCGCGGCGCCGGCCTTCGATCAGAGCGTGCACACCGGCGCGTTGTCGGTGCCAAGCGGCTTCGATATTCCAGCGTTTTCGCTCTTCTCCGGCATTGCGCGCAGCAGCAGGCCCCATGGTGTGCTGCGGTACGTGCCCGGCGAAATGTCTGGTGCCACCACGCGAACTTCGGCGGCCGGTTGCGGCTCGGGCCGCAAGGCCCGTACGCGCGCGCTGATGATTTGTGAATTGCTGGCATCGCGCCGCAGCTGCACGCAGATCTCGTCCTGGGTGCCGATGGTGATGTGCCGCGGCTGGTCGCCAACGTGCAGCATCAGGCGCTGACCGACCGGCCCCGCGTAGCGCGCAGGATCGACATCGAGTAGATACACACTGCTGCTTGCCTCGACCTGGGCAAGCGCAGCTCCCACTGCCACGACGCAAACGGCCGCAGAAAACATTACTTTGCGCATATGCCATTAGTGCATATTTACCGGCGCGAAGTTCCATAAGAAATCGTGAACAATATTTGTCGGCCGACACCGACATTCGCGCTGATCAAACTGGTGCATCAGCGAATGTTTTTGCACAGAAAAATACCGGCGACCACACAAATTCACACCCGTCGCACCGGCGGTGGCGAAACAAGCCCCGGCTTGACGGCGCCGGGGCGTAGCAGCCGCTGGTAGTTAGTTCTTTATCAGAGCACCGCCCCGGTTTCACCGAGCATCGCCTTGCGTACCATGGGGATGGTCGGCGAGCCGTACGACAGGAACCGATCGTGAAACTGCTGCGGGGTACGACCCGGCTTCGCCGCCAGCCAGTCCGTACGCAGTTTGCGGATCATGAGTTTGCCGAGTGTGTAGGCGAGATATCCCGGGTCGTAGGTGCCACGAAGCGCCTGCTGACGCGCACTTCCGCCATCGGCGAAGGCCATTTCGCGGAACATTTTCGCCGATTCGTCGAGCGTCATGCAGCCGCTGTGCAGACAGATGGCTGACAGAAAGCGCACATCGCGCAACAGAGCGTTGGTCAACATGCCGACACGCGTCTCCGCCTGCCCGGCCCCGAGACCGGCGTCGAACATCATCTCTTCGGTGTAGTGCGCCCAGCCTTCGTTGAAAGCATATCCCGACCACAGCGCGGCGACGCGCGACTGATTGGCATTGGCAAACTGCGATTGCAGAAAGTGGCCGGGCCACACTTCGTGTACCGACACGAAGAGAAGATGGGCCCTTCCGGGAAGATAGGCGCTGCGTTCGGCGCTGCCCCATTTTGCATCGGGTGGCGCGACATAGTAGGTCGACTCGACGCGCGGGTTTTCGTACGGGCCGGGAATGCTGATGTATGCGAAGTTGCCCCGGTTGTAGGGCGGTGACTCGGCCACCAGCGCCTGGCTCGGGTTCGGGACGCTGACGATGTTCTTGTCGAGAACGAATTGGCGCAGCTCCGCGAGTTGCGCGCGAGCGCCGTCGATGGTGCCGGCCGTGGGCTTGTCCGCACGCATATTCGCGACGCAGGTGTTGAGGCTCGCCCTGGGCGCATAGCCGCTGCATGCCTCCTTGAGCGCCGCGAGGTTTCGTTCGAGATCCTTGCGGCCGACCAGCTCGAGCTCCTCGAGCGGAATGTCGACGCCTTCGGTCCGGCGCAGCATCTCGAGAATCCTTGGTGCGCCCAGAGCGAAGTCGTCGGTTGCGGTGGCCCGCTGCGCCAGCAGCCAGGATCCCAGGTCGTCCATGGCGCGGGCCGCCGCCTCGGTCGCTTCGGTGAGTTCGCGCTTGCGTCGCTGGTCGGTAAGTTGCGCAAAAATCGCCGGCATCTCGCCACGAAAGAACGTGGCGTAGCCACTGAAGCCCGCGGCGCCTCGCTCGATGAAGGCCATGGGAAGCGGCGGGCGCAGGTTCGCGCGGATGTTGGCGGCGAGTTGCGGGACGGCGCGCGCGTATCCAAGGAATCCTTCGAGGCGCTTGTGCAGCGGCGCGTAGTCGCGCGTGAGATACATCGACGGGTCGAGTCTTTCGAGATACCAGGCGGGGTTGCGATACGGTGATTCGGCGCTTTTCAGCCAGAAGAGCTGCGAGTCGACCACCCACTGCAGGTACTCGCGCTCGAAGCGCTGGTCCGGCGTGAGAGCGGCCGAATCGAAGCCGGCGATTTCGACGGATCGCCGCTGGAGTTGGGCGGCATCCGCGTCGATTGCCCCACGGCTCCAATCCGCCATCTGCCCGTCGAACTCATGGCGCCCGGACTGCACGCCGAAATACGGGTCGGCCTTGAATCGCTCTTCGATGAAAGAGTCGACGAAAGCGGGCCAGCCCGCCTCGGCTTTGGGCGCGGCGGCGGATTTCGGCTCCGCGGGTTCAGGCGCAGGCTGGCGTGAACAACCGGCCAGCAACGCCACGACCGTCAGACTTGCCGGCAGAAACTTCGGTGCACGCATGCGGGATCTCCTCTATCAAAAGACCGCCGAGGTCGCCTGCCCTCGCGTTGAAAGCAGACTAGTTAGCGTGCGGGTATTCTTCTTCGTCGGGAAGAAAAGCCGCCACGGCCGTGTCAGAAAGGTTTGACCACCACCAGGATGACGATGGCAACGAGCAACAGCGCCGGCGCCTCGTTGAACAGGCGATACCAGCGCTCCGAGTGCGAGTTTCTATCGGCGGCGAATTGTTGCAAAAGCGCGAAACAGGCGCCGTGGTAGGCCACCAGAAGGAAGACCAGTGCGAGCTTGACGTGCAGCCATCGCATGAGTAGATAGTCCGGCGCCGCCGCCAGCATCGAGACGCCGAAACCAATGGCGATGATCGCGGCAATGGTCATGATCATGAACAGCTTGCGTTCCATGACCTTGAAACGCGCGTTGCCCACCGGGTCGTCGGCCATCTGCGCGTGATAGACGAACAGGCGCGGCAGATATAGCAGTGCCGCGAACCAGCTCACGACACCAATGATGTGGAATGCTTTCAGCCAGAGCATGCGGAAGTTTCCCTCGATATCAGCGCCGCGAGCGCCGCAACGTGATCGGGCCGCGCATTGAGCGCGGCAATGTAGTGGTACTGCTCGCCGCCGGCGGCGAGGAACACGTCGCGATTCTCCATGCCGATCTCCTCCAGCGTCTCGAGGCAGTCGGCGACGAAACCCGGGCAGATGACGTTCACGCTCTTCACGCCGCGATTCGGCAGCGCGGCCAGCACCTCGCTGGTGTACGGCTGCAGCCACCGCGCGCGGCCAAAACGCGACTGGAACGAAACGCTCCAGGCATCGCGAGCCAGTCCGAGTCGCTCGGCCAGCAGCAAGGCAGTGCGCTCGCACTGGTCGCGATAGGGGTCGCCGAGGGTCACGTATCGTTCTGGCACCCCATGGAAAGACATCAGCAAATGCCGCGTGGCGCCGAAGTCGCGCTGGTGATCGCGAACGCTCGCCGCCAAGGCGTCGATGTAGGGGGCATCATCGTGATAGCTCGAAACGAAACGCAGCGCGGGTACATGGCGAAGCGCGCGCATCGCACCGGCAACCTGGTCGAACACGGCACCGGTGGACGCCCCGCAGTACTGCGGAAACATTGGGACCACGAGGATTCCTTGTGCACCAGCCGCGCGCAATGCGTCAATGGCCGCCGTGACCCTGGCACCACCGGTGTACAGCATGGCAAGCGCCACCGGCGTGTCCGAGGCGCGCAACGATTCCTGCAGTGCGCGGCGCAACGCCTCGCTCTGCACGGCGAGCGGCGAGCCCTCGGGTGTCCAGATGGCGGCATATTTTCTTGCACTGGCGCGCGGCCGCACACGCAAGATGATGCCGTGGAGAATCGGCCACCACAGCAGGCGAGGCAGCTCCACCACGCGCCGGTCGCCTAACAATCCCGCGAGGAAAGCGCGCACGTCGCCGGTCGACAGCGACGCCGGCGTGCCCGAGTTGACCAGCAGCACGCCCCACCTGGAACTCATGGCAGCCAGTCACGCGGCTGCAGATAGTCGGCCAGCGCCGCTTCCGGCGTCCCGGGTTCCGGATGATAGTCATAGCGCCAGTCGGCGCGCGGCGGCATCGACATGAGCAGTGACTCGGTGCGTGCCTGCGACTGCAGTCCGAAGCGGGTGCCACGATCGAAGGCCAGGTTGAATTCCACGTAACGCCCGCGACGCAGCCGCTGGAAATCCTGCTCCCGCGCGCCAAAAGGCGTAGCCGCGCGCAGGCGTACGAGGCGTGTGTAGCAATCGAGATAGGCGTCGCCGATGCGGCGGATCAGCGCGAAACAGTGTTCGAAGCTGCCGCCGATCTCGGCGGTCGTGGTGTTGAGGTCATCGGCGAACAACCCGCCGATGCCGCGCGTCTCGCCACGGTGCGGTAGATAGAAATACTTGTCGCAGGCGTCCTTGAGCAGTGCATAGGCGCGCGGCCCTGCAGGAGCGCATGCGTCGCGCGCCGCCGCGTGCCAGGCGCGCGCGTCCGCGTCGAAGGGATACACCGGTGTGAGGTCGAATCCGCCACCAAACCACCAAATTTCTCCGCCGCGCGCCGTAAACAGGCGCACGTTGGCGTGCGATGTGGGCGCGTACGGATTCACCGGATGCACCACGCAGCTGGTGCCCATGGCACGAAACGGCTGGCCGGCAAGCTCCGTGTGCCGCTCGCTCGCCGCCGCCGGAAGCCGCGCGCCGTTGACGTCACTGAAAGCCACCCCAGCGCGATCGAAAGTGGCGCCGTTTTCGATGAGCGAAAGCCTGCCGCTGCCGCTCAGCACATCGCCCACGGGTCGCTGCCATTCGTCCCGGCGCTGGCCGCTGGCGTCATCCAGGGATTTCCAGGCGTCGGTCAATCGCGTGTGCAGGCCGACGAAGTAGTCGCGTGCCGCGTCGATCTCCCGCGCGCCGATGGGCGTGACGCCAATCGCCTCGGCGGCGCTCATGGTGCGCTCCTGAAAAGATACCCGCGGCCGCGCAGCGTGACGATGTGAACCGGATTCTCGGGATCGGGCTCGAACAGCTTGCGAAGGCGCAGGATGAAGTTGTCGACGGTGCGATCGGTCGGAAACTGGTCCATGCCCCAGACTTCTTCGAGCAGGTCGGTGCGCGTCAGCGCACGGTTCTCGTTGGCGGAGAATACTTCCATGAGCCGCAGTTCCTTGTCGGACAGCGACACCTCGCCTTCATTGGTGAACGCCTGGCCGGTGTCGAACCGCACCCAGCAATTGGCGAACACCAGGCGCGGCGGCGCGCTGGCCGGGCGGCCACTGGCGCGGCGCAGCAGCGCGCGTACGCGTGCCAGCAGCTCATTCACGTCGAATGGCTTGGGTAGATAGTCGTCGGCGCCGGCGTCCAGGCCTCGCACCTTGGACGTGGTATCGCTGCGCGCGGTGAGCATGAGGATGGGCGCGCTCACGCCCAGATCGCGTGCGTAACGCGTCAACGCGAAACCATCGCCGCCAGGCAGCATGACGTCGAGAATGGCGAGTTGAAAATCCTGTCCGGCGAGCAGCTGTTTGCCGTCGGCGAAGTTCTCCGCGGCGACGATCTCATAGCCGGCGTGCCGCAGATTGACTGCCACCAGCTCGCGCACCAGGCGTTCATCTTCGACGATGGCGATGCGATCAACCATGCGCCGCTCCCTCCGTTGCGACCGGCGAGTCCGCGGGCGGAGCCAGCATCAGCGTGACGCTGAATACCGCTCCCGTGCCTGGGCCGGCGCTATGCGCGGCAATGTCGCCGCCCATGCGGCGCGCGAGCTGCCGTGCGATGGCGAGCCCGAGGCCCGCGCCATGGGTGACACCCTCGCCGCTGCCGCGATTGTGCAGATCGAACAATTTCTCGGCGGCCTCGGGCGGAAAGCCGCGCCCGTGATCGCTGATGTCGAGCCGCCAGCGTCCATCGCGCGTCGAAGCCGCGAGCTGCACGCTGCCGCCGCCATATTTGTTCGCGTTGTCGAGCAGGTTTTCCACGATCACGCGCAGACCGTCACGATCGCCGAGCACCTGCACGGGATCGATGGCCGCCGCCTCGACCTCGCCGCTGCTTGCGGTGCGCGCGCGATGGGCGAGCAGATCGGCGATGAACTGCGCCACGTCGATGCGCAGCGAACCTTCGCGTGGCTCGCGTGACATGGCGCGCTGGTAGGCGAGGATGGTCTCGGCCAGATGCTCGAGGCGATCGCACTCGATCTGCCCGAGATTGATGAGTTCGGCTCGCTGGGCTTCAGGAATGCTGCCAATGGCCAGGCTCTGCAACAGGCCTTTGACTCCGGCCACCGGTGTCTTGAACTCGTGACTGGTGAACTGCAGGAGTTTTTCCATGTCTTCGCGTTGCTGCTTGCGCCGTTGCGCCAGCAAGAACAGCACCACCAGACTTCCGGACAACATCAGTGCCAACAGCGTCGATTCGCCGACCAGCATGACATTGCGGCGATCATGGCGGGCGGCGATCTCGATCTGCCGCCCGGCCACCTGCTGCATGCTGAGACCCTGCTCGCGGTCGAGCAGGGCGCGCTCGAGATACTCGTTGTTGCGCATTTCGCCGCGCAGCAGGATGGTCCACCAGAACACCAGCGACGCCGTGGCCAACAGCGTGAGCCCGAGCACGACGAGCTCGGCACGCTCCTGGAACCACTGTCGAAGGTTGGGTCGCATCAGCTTGAGTACACTCAGCCCGGGTCGCTGGTCGCCAGCACATCGAGCAGTTTATCGAGATCGGCGGGAGTGTGAGCCGCGGACAGGAAGCACACTTCGTATGCCGACGGCGGCAGATAGACGCCGCGCGCCAGCCAGCCGCGGTATCGCTGGTGATATTCAGTGATGGCGCCGCCGGTGATGGACGATGCCGCCACCGGCAAAGCGGCCGCGACTTCGAAATATGGCCAGACGATCGGCCCGACGCGCGGCAGCTGCGCCGACCTTTTCAGCACGTGCCGCGCGAATTCGGTGTCGAGGTGCTTGCCCAGCATCTCGAGGTGTCGGTACACGCCGCCCTCGGCCAGTTCGGTCAGCGTGGCAATGCCGGCCGCGAGACAGACCGGATTTCCGGCCATGGTGCCGGCCTGGTACACCGGGCCGAGTGGCGCTAGTTGCGCCAACAGTTCGCGGCGTCCCAGCACAGCCGCCACGGGCAGCCCGCCGCCGACGATCTTGCCGAGCGTGGTGAGGTCGGGCTCAATGCCTAACAACTTGTCGTAGCCATGGAATCCGAAGCGAAAGCCGGTGATGACCTCGTCGAAGATCAGCACCGTGCCGTTGGCGCGCGTGAGCTCGCGCAACTTCTGCAGGTACTCGGGTGATTGCTGCAGCAGTCCGTTGTTGGCGGGCAGTGGCTCGATGATGGCGGCCGCGAGGTCCTTGCCCTGCTCGCGAAAGGCCTGCTCGAGCGCCGGGATATCCCCGAGCGGAAGCACCAGCGTATCGGCAGCGAGCTGGGCAGGAACTCCGGCGCTGTCGGCGAGGCCCTGCGTAATCACGCCGCTTCCGGCTTTCACCATGAGCGAATCCACGTGCCCGTGATAGCAACCGTCAAACTTGAGGATGCGCCGGCGGCCGTTTGAAGCACGTGCCATGCGCACCGCGGTGGCCACGGCCTCCGTGCCGCTGACGACGAAGCGCACCAGCTTGGCGTACGGATATGCCGCGAGCACGCGTTCGGCCAGCTCGCCTTCGGCGCGATGCGCGGTACCAAACGCCAGACCGTCGGCGGCGGCGCGCTGCACGGCCTCGACCACTCGTGGATGCGCGTGGCCCAGGATCAACGGGCCCCACGCCATGCAGAAGTCGAGATAGCGGTTACCGTCCTCGTCCGTGGCGTGCGCGCCCTGCGCGTGTTTGAAAAAGATCGGCGTACCGCCCACCTTGCGGAAGGCACGCACCGGGCTCGACACACCCGCGGGAATCAGCGCTTCAGCGCGCGAATAGAGCTCGGCCGAACGCGCGAGAGTCAGCTTCTGAGAGGTCGACGGGCTTGCAGCCGGCGACGGCTCCGCGGATGAATGAGTCACGTTGCGATACCTCTAACTGTTCTCTTGGAAGGTCGATGCTGTGAGCGGCCCAGCCGCGCTCGGTGGCGATTCCCAGGTGCGCGCGATTGCCGACGACGTAGCAGCCGAAAGGCGTGGAGCAGCCACCCTCGATGACCCGCAGGAATTCCCGCTCCCAATGCGTCGCCGTGACGCAGGCGGGATCCGCGAGCATGGAAATGTGCGTTTCGATCTCGCGATCGCCCGCGCGGCATTGCGCGGCGAGCGCGCCCTGCCCCGGCGCCGGAATCCAGCATTCGGCCGGTAACTCAACCACGGCGAAGGCTGACACATCGAGATTCAGGCGCGTGAGCCCCGCCCCGGCAAGCACGATGGCGTCGACGTGCTGGCCTTCGGCCAGCTTGCGCAACCGCGTCGGCACGTTTCCTCGCAGCGGAACGGATACGGCCTGCGGCGCGAACCGGCCTAACAAGGCGCCGCGGCGCAGCGACGACGCGCCCACTCGCGTCCCCGCCTTGAGCGGCAGCAGGCCATCGGCGCGCGGCGCGTGGAACTCATGGCGCACCAACAGCCAGTCGGCGGGCGTGGCGCGGGGCAGGATGGTCCGGTTCGCAAGGCCGCCCGGCTCGGCGGTGGGCAGGTCCTTGAGCGAATGCACGACCAGGTCGATCCGGTTGTCGAGCAGCGCCAGTTCGAGTTCGCGCGTGAAGAACCCCTTTTCCATCTTGCCGACCAGCAAAGGCGACTGATCGAGATCGCCGCGAGTGGCGATGACGGTGATTTCGGAATCCCAGGCGGGCGAAGCGGCGGCGCCCCTGAGGGCGGCGAGAACGGTGCGCGACTGCCACAACGCCAGATCGCTGCCGCGGCTGCCGATGAGTTTGCGGCTCATGGTTCGCGTCTCGCGGCCGAGATGAACTGGTGGAGCATCGCATTCACCTCGGAGGTGACCTTGCGCGCACGCTGCGGTGGCATGCCCTCGAGCAGGCCGGGTAGTTTGTTCTGCATGAATTCCGTTCGCATGGCGGTCATCGCCGCCAGTGTGTCGCTCGGCGGCGGCTGCAGCAATGTATGGCAGATGCGCTCGGCGCCGGCGGCACACTCCGCCTCGAGCGCGGCATATTCGGCCTCGGGCAAAACCGCGCCGTTGCCATCGAGCAGCTCATCGAGCGCGGTGACGTTCCAGCCGGGCGCCGCCAGGAGCTGCAGCGGGCTGCCGAGGTCGAAAACCTGTTTGCGGCCGGCCGCATCCGCAAGAGACAGCCATGCATGCGGTGCGCCGCTCGCCACGATCAGCGTGTCCGCGCGCTGCACTGCACCCTCGAAGGCGCGCATGCTGGCACGATTAAAACTCTCGACCGCGGTGAATCCCGCATCGGCGAGCGCGCGCAGCATTGCCTGGCCAATTTCGCCGAGTCCGAACACCGCGATCGGTGCATCGCGCGGCACTGCCGCCAGGCGCTGCAGGACCAGCGCCTGGACTCCGCCGGTTCGCCCCTGCGGCAGGATTCGCCGCGCCCGGCCTAACAAGTCGCCGACGCCGCGCCACGCCACGTGCAGGCTGCGGCACACTGTGCCCGCTTCGTGGGCGCGCTCGAACGAGCGCAAGACCTGGTTGCCGATGGCATGCTCACCCTGGGCAACGGAATCGAGCCCTGCGGCAACGCGCAGCAGTCCGCCGGCCGCGGCGGCACCGTGCCGTACGCGCGGACGCACGCGGTCGGGGTTTTCCGCCGCGCCAATCAATGCGGCGCTGAAGAGTTCCGCGGCCCAGGACGGCCGTGGGGATGCCAGCAGCCATTCGACGCGCGCGCAGCTTTCGATGCGCACGACTCCCGATATCTCTTCCGCCTCGAGCAGCTGCCGCGAAGGCCCGCTGGTCTCCGAATCGAAGGCCGCGAGCGCCGCGCGCACCGCCGAGGGTGCCTCGCGATAACTCAGGCCCACGAGCGCGAGCGGAATCACGGCGTTCTCAGCTGAATTCCGCGGCGGTTTCCACCATCGCCGCCACCGTTTCCGGCGGCGTACCTGGAAGAATGCCGTGACCGAGATTGAGGATGCAGCTGCGCCCACCTGTGGTCTTTTTCATGGTTTCGAGCAACGCACGCGTGCGCGTGCGTATGACGCCGGCCTCGCCTAACAAGAGTATCGGGTCGATGTTTCCCTGCAGCAGGTGTTTCGGATACAGGTCGCGCGCCACCTGCCACTCGGTGCGCCAGTCGAGCGAGAAGCCGGTGACCCCGGTCTCGCCGAGCAGTGGCATCAGGTGATGGCCGCCGCGCACGAACAGCAGCGTCGGCACCTTGCGGGCGTTGAGCTTGGCGCTGATGCGCTGCAGTGCGGGCAGCGCGAATTCGCGATACTCGTCCGGCGCCAGCAGCCCACCCCAGGAATCGAACAGCTGCACGGCATCGGCGCCGGCATCGACCTGGGCCAGCAACAAGTCGGCGACGACGTCGGCGATGGTGCCGAGGGCGCGCTTCGCCAGCGCGGGGTCGCGATGCATGAGCAGACGCGCTTCACGGAAGTCCTCGCTGCCACCGCCCTCGACGCAGTATGCGAACAGCGTGAAAGGCGCGCCGGCGAAGCCGAGAATTCCGTAGCGGTCCTGCAAGGTCTGCTTGAGGTGCGCAACCGCGCGCGGCAGATAGGCGATGCGCTCGAGCACGCCATCCAGCTGCCAGGCGTCATAGTCGGCTGCCGTGCGCAACGGCTTGGCGATACGTGGCCCCTCGCCAGGACCGAAGCTCACGCCGAGTCCCATGGCGAGCGGCACGACGAGAATGTCGGAAAACACGATTGCGGCATCCAGCGCATAGCGGTCGAGCGGCTCGAGCGCCGCCCGAGTCGACAGTTCCGGGGTCTGGCACACGTCCCAGAAGCTGTGTTCGGCGCGGAGCGCGCGATAACCCGGCAAATACCGTCCGGCCTGACGCATCAGCCACACGGGAGGCCGGTCGAGCGCGTCACCGCGCAATGCCGCCAGGAATCGCTCGCGCGAATGCATCGTGGATAAACTCCATTGAAATCAAATGAAAGCGTACGGCGCGCATCAGCGCCAACTGTCACAGCTGTGTCACGCGGAAAGCGGTATCGGCCGGGCGGGGCTAACATTCATGAGGGAGTTCGCGTTGGAATACAGCTGGATAGTCACTAAGTCGCAGCCGCACGCCGACAGCCTGGTCATACAGCTGCGGCGCCAGGGAATCCGTGCGTTCGCGATCTCCTGCATCGACCATCAGTGGCGCGATTGGCCCGAGCTGCGGCGCATTGGCGCCGCCGGAACGGCGCTGCTGTTCGTCACCAGCCGCGCCGCCGCGGCGCGCATCGAAGTTCCGACCGGCATCATGGTTGCGGCCATCGCGCCGACGACCTCCGCGACGCTCGAAGCGCGCGGCATTCGCGTGGGGCTGGCGGCGCACGGCGGCGCGCGCGAACTTGCGCAGGCGGTTCACGATTCTCCGGCGATTCCCGCGGGCGCCGATGTGTTCTATCCGACCAGCGACGTGGCCTTGCGCCAGCCAGAACACCAGGCCGCGGTTGCAACCTTGTCGCAGCGTTTGCGGGTGCACACGCAGGCGGTTTACTCGACGGTTGCGCCCGGTAATCTCGCCCAGGAACTCGTGGCACTGCGCGCGCCCGACTCGCCGGCAACGGGGCCGCTGGGTTTCTGTTTCTGGAGCCCGTCAGCGATCGAGAATTTTGCCGCGGCACGCGGCTTTGAGCTTGCGCCGGGCCCGGTGGTGCTGATCGGCGGCTCGACGATGCGCTGCTGGCGTGAAAATGCGCCGCCGCAATGGCGGCGCACTCACAAACATGACGCCGAAACGCCGCTCGAATGGTCGCTGCGTTTTCTCGAACGCGACGCCCCGGCCGGCGCTGGTTAGATCGAGCCCGGCTTGCGGATCATCTTGCGGATATCGGCAAGATGCATGGTCTCCGCCGCGATCTGATCGCGCGCGTATTCCTCGAGCATGATTTCCTTGCCGGCCACGAGGTCGAGCAGCACGTGGTATTCGTCGAGGCCTTCCTTCTCATGGTGGTAGGCCTCCTTGAGAATCTCGTTCACGTCGTGTTTGTGCGTTTCGAGCAGGCCGCCGATCTTGAGCGAGGGATGCCCGCCGAACGTCGTGATGTGTTCACCGGCGAGCACGGCATGCGCGTTCGATTCAGCGCCCTGCTCGCGCAACCACGCCACGATCGGGATGCGGTTGTGGCCGAAGATCATGAAGCTGTAGTGCATGTAGCGAACGACGCCGGCGAGCTCGAGCTCGAGGATGCGATTCAGGCTTGCGAGCACTTTCTTGGTGAGCTTGCTGTCCAGAGGGGAGTCGATCATGGCGTTCCTCGCGGCGGTACGGTGTCTCGGGCGTGCATGGTAGTGCAGACCAACGACGATTTCCGCCCTACGAATGCCAATGCGAATCCGTCGCAATGTGTGCCCGGCTGCCAAAGGTTTGCCTGCCGATGCGGACAACGGATGGTTGAACTCGATGCGCTGCTCGTCGAGCAGACTCACGGCGTCGACGAACACCGTGGTGTCACGTCGCAGATCATCATTGCGCCGATGCCGTGCGCCGAGCCTTTACGAGACCGCTCAAGATTGTGCATATTCGATCACGCGCTGACCTGCGCACCGTTCGAGGGGAAATGCATGCAATCGATCCGTTGGCTGGTGTTGGCCGCATTGGTGGGAGCGCTCGCCGGCTCCGAGCTCACAGCGGCGGAGCCCGCTGGCAAGGACGAAACCGCTGCACCGGTTGAATGGATCGATCCCGCCACCGGGCATCGTGTGGTCAGGCTGTCGAGCGAGGCAGGTACACGCTCGATGTACTTCCACCAGAACAGCATCACCCCCGACGGCCGATTCGTGATCACCGAAGGGAATTCCGGAATCGTCGCCATCGAAATCGCCACTCGCGTGAACCAGCTGATCGTGCCGGGCAAGGCTCGCGCCTTGTTCGTGGGCCGCAAAACCGGCCTGGTCTATTTTTCGCGCAGCGAAGGCGCCGGTGACTCCGAGCAGCGCACGCCCACGTCAGTGTTCGCGGTACCGGCAACCGGTGGAGAACCGCGGCGCGTGGCGCAGATCGAGCGTGGCTTCATTGGTTCCATCAATGCCGACGAGACGCTTTTGTTAGGCGTGTACGCGGAGCGCGCTTACCAGCTCGAACAGGGACCGCGCGACCCGCGATTCGACGCGAACTACGCGGCCACGGGCAAGGACGGCAAGCCGCTGACTTTCGCGGAAGCCAAGGAAGTGCGGCTGTTGCAACGCGAGCAGGCACGCATTCCGATGGCCATGTTCACCGTGGATACTGCGACGGGCCAACAGACCATCATCCATCGCTCGACCGACTGGCTGAACCACCTGCAGTTTTCACCCACCGATCCGCAATCGCTGATGTTCTGCCACGAGGGGCCATGGCATCGCGTCGACCGCATCTGGTCCATGAAGCTGGGGAAACAGCCGAAAATCGTTCACCGGCGCACGATGAACATGGAGATTGCCGGCCACGAGTTCTTTGACGTCGACGGCAAGACGATCTGGTACGACCTGCAAACTCCGCGCGGCGAGGTGTTCTGGCTGGCGGCGGCGGCGCCTGATGGCCAACGGCGCTGGTACCACGTCGATCGCGACCAGTGGTCGGTGCACTTCAATATCTCGCCCGACGGCAAACACTTTGCAGGCGATGGCGGTGACGAGGAGATGGTCGCGCACGCGAAGGACGGCAAGTGGCTCTACCTGTTCACGCCGCAGGCGATACCGGATGTTGTTGGCATCTCGGCGCCGAATGCCGCCGACCTGGTGCATCCGGGAACGCTGCGTGCCGAACGGCTCGTCGACATGAAGAAGCACGACTACCGAATGGAGCCGAACATCATCTTCACGCCCGACGGCAAGTCGCTCATCTTCCGCTCGAACATGTCCGGCGACGTGCACACCTACATGGTGGAACTCGCCAAGGCCGCTAGTTAGTCCAGCAACGGAACGATCACTTTTCTTCGAGCCGGTGGCGCCAGATCGCCTGGTACTCGAGCAGACCGGCCAGGCGCAACGGCGCGACCGTATGCATCGCTCCGGGTGCGGGCGACGCAAGGCCGGCGAGATGCGCGGCGACGCGCGTGCCACCACCCTCGGGGTAGGTGCGCACGGTGCCGACCGGAACACAGGCGGCCAATAGCTTCGCGAAAAGCGGATTTCGGGCCAACGGTCCATCGACAAAGATCTCACCGGCAGCGCCGAGCGATTCAATCAGCACCGCGGTCATCAACGCCGAATAGAGAGTGGCCAGGGCCGCGCGCTGGGTACCGTGCAGCTGCTCGACGCCTTCGAGGCGCCCTTCCCGGCCGGAGAAAGGTCCGGCGCTGGCGAACGACGGCAATGCAATCGATCCGAGTGTAAGCACCTCGATGACTGCATCCACCGTCGGCTCATCGCCGCTCTTGGCGATAGCTTCGTATTCCCGTCCACCCATGTAACGTGCCGTGGCGACGGGCGCACCGAATGCGTTCACGTTGGCGAGCATGTCGCGCTGTTCGACCAGTCGATGCAGGTCGCCGCGATTCGCCATGACGATGGTCCAGGTGCCGCTCGACACCACCGTGAAAGCCTCGCGCTCCCGATTCAACAGGAAGCGCAGGTAGGACGCGTTGGAGTCATGGATGCCACAGGCAACCTCGCACGTTGCGCTAAGACCGGTGGCAGCGGCCACCGACGGCCTGATGCGACCGAGCCTGTCGCTCGCGGACCGCTGCGGCGGCATCATGCGCGCCCAGCCCTGTTTGCGAGCGAGCGATGAATACGCCTGCTCGTGGGGCCGCCACAGATCGGTGTGCGTGCCGAGCGAAGTGACTTCGGCGGCCATGTGTCCCGACAGTCGCCACGACCAGTACTGCGGGTACAGCAACAGGTGCGCGGCGCGTTTGAACAGTTCGGCACGCCGCGTCTGTAGATAGAACAACTGGCGGCCGAGATTCAGTCCGTGCGGCAGGTTCGGTGAGAAAGTCTGCGAGTAACTGTCGCGCAGCGGCAGATACTCTGCGCTGACCTCATCGAACAGCGGATCTTCGTAATCGGGTGCGGCCAGCACGGCGCCGGCGTGATCCACCAGCACCGCAGCGGCGCCGTGCGCGATCGGCACGATGACGGCGATGCGCTCGCGCTCGGGCGCAGCGCGCAAGGAGTCGAGCAGCCACGCTTCGATCGCGACCACGTCGAGCTCGCGTCCACCCGGACCCTGAACGATGCTGCTGGCGCGGCGCGTACTCCAGATTTCCTCACCGAGCGCGGGGTCGATCAACGCAAGCTTCGCGTTGGTCTTGCCAACGTCGAAAACCGCGATCAGCGCGCCGGGAACGCTCATCGGCGATTCACCCATGCCGGAATAGCGACCACGAGAATCAGCAACAGGCCGGTGAATATGGACATGACAATGCCGGGAATATTCATGAGCCCCAGGCCGAAGGTCACCAGGCCGAAAACCAGTGCGGCGAGCACCACGCCGAGAATGCTCCCCCGGCCACCCCACACCGACACACCGCCAAGTATCACCATGCTGATGATCTCGAGTTCCCATCCTTGCGCGATGGACGGCCGCGTCGAGCCCAGGCGAGAGGTCAGAAGCACCGCGGCAAGTCCGCTGAAAGTGCCGGTCAACGCGAACAGTGCGAACCGATACCGATTCACCGCAACCCCCGCAAACCGGCTCGCCACCGGATTCGCGCCAATGGCGAAAATGGCGCGGCCCCAACGCGTGCGGTGCAGAAACACGCCAAAGAATATTGCGAACAGGATGAACAGCGCCAGCTCGATGGAGACCGGTCCGGCGAGATATCCCTGGCCGAAAGCGGCGAACGAATCCGGGTAGTCCTTGAGCACGCGGTCACCGAGCACGGCGTAAGCGGCGCCGCGAAACAGCGTCATGGTCCCGATGGTGGCGACGATCGACGGCACTCTTCCCAGAGTCACCAGCGCGCCGTTGATGCACCCGGCTAACAACCCCGCAGCGATGCCGACGCCGGCGATGCCGGTGGTGCCGAAGCCGTGCGCCGATGCGAGCCCCATGGCCACGGAGGCCAGCGCGATGATGGCCGCCACCGAGATGTCGATTTCGCCGGCAATGATGAGCAAAGCCAGCGGCAGCGCCACGATGGCGCGTTCGGTGAAATTGAAGGTTGCGTCCGACAGCGTGTCGACGCTCAGAAAATACGGCGAGAGCGTCGAGAACATCACGAACTCGAGCAGCAGCACCGCCGCCAGCATCGACTCCCAGCGCATCAGGCTCGCCGGCTTCACGTCCGCACCTCGAGGATGGCGCGCTTGAAGTCGCGCTGTCGCGCGCTCAGCAGCACGGCGGCCAGAATCACCACGCCGTTGATGAGCATCTGCCAGAAGGCGGAGATGCCGACCAGCGGCAGGCTGCTGCGAATGATGCCGAGGAACAGGCAGCCAAGGATGACGCCCACAGCCGTGCCGGCGCCACCGGAGATCGCAACGCCGCCGATCAGACACGCGGCGATCACCGACAATTCAAACCCCAGTGCGATGTCGGTATAGGCCACCGCGAACCGCGCCACCCACAGATAGCCGCACGCGCCGGCGAGAGCGCCGCAAATGGTGTAGGCAATGAATTGCATGCGCAACGGGTCGATGCCCGAGTAGTTGGCCGCCTCCGGGTTTCCGCCCGCCGCGTAGAGGTCGCGCGCCAGGCGTGACCGACGCAGCGCGACGACGAACACCGCCGCCACGGCGATCGACAGCCATGCGAGCACCGATATGCCGAGGAATTCGTGGCGCGGAAACGCGAGAAAGTCACGCGACATTTCGTTCTCGTTCACCCAGGCGCCCTTGGAAAGCAGATAGATTGCGCCGCGGTAGATCGACATGGTGCCGAGCGTCACGACGATCGGCGGCAGACGCAGCTTCCAGACCAGCAGACCATTGAAGGCCCCTAACAAACCTCCCGAGACCAGCGTCAAGGCGAACACCGGCGCGACTCCGGCATCCGGCCACGCGCGATTGAAGAGCGCCGCCAACATGCCGCAGAGCGCGAGGTTTGCGGCAATCGACAGATCGATGCCGCGTCCCAGAATCACCAGCATCTGGCCGAGCGCCAGCACGATCAGAATGGCCGTGTCGTCGAGCAGTCCGGCCAGGTTTCGCGGCGAAGCGAAGCCGGGAAATGCAAGCGTCACGGCACCAAACAGTGCCAGGGTCACCAGGGCAAAGCCCGCGTCGCGAAGTGTGCTGTCGGAAAACGACGAGAGTCGAAGTGCGCTCATGCTTCACTCGCAGCCCGCAACAGGTTTTCGCTGTTGGCCTGCAGACGGGCGAATTCGCCCCGAAGACGACCGCGTCGCATCACCAACACGCGATCGGACATGCCAAGAATTTCCGGCAGGTCGGAGGAAATCATGAGGACCGCGCCTCCCGCGCGCGCGAACTCGCCGGTCACGGCGTGCACCGCCGCCTTGGCGCCAACATCGATGCCCTTGGTAGGTTCATCGAGGATGAGCACGCCCGGATTGCGCGCCAGCCATTTCGCGATGACCACCTTCTGCTGGTTGCCACCGGAAAGATCGTGCACCGGCTGTTCGGGCCCGCGCGCCTTGATGCCGAGTTTGTCTATCCACTGCCGCGCGAGCCGTGCTTCGCGCGCAGTGCTGGTCCAGCCGCGCGGCGCCAGCGAGCGGAGGTTGGGCAAGGCGATGTTGGCCGCCACGGAAAATGGCAGCACCGCTCCCTGGCTCTGACGATCCTCGGGCACGAGCGCCAGCCCGGTGGCGCCCGCAAGTTTGATGGTTCCCGCGCTTGCGCTGCGCAGGCCGAACAATACCTGCGCGAGCTCGGTGCGCCCGGCGCCGACCAGGCCATACAACCCGACGATTTCGCCGCTTCGCAAGGTGAACGAGATGTTCTCGAATTCACCAGCGCTGCACAGCGATTCGACGCGCAGCAGTTCGTCGCCGGGAGTGGTCTCGAGCTTGGGGAACAGCTGATTGATGGGCCGGCCAACCATGAGACTGATGAGCTCGTCGCAGGTGACGTCGCTGACGCGCCCGTCGCTCACCGAAACGCCGTCACGAAACACCGCGTATCGATCCGCGAGCGCGAAGATCTCGTCGAACTTGTGACTGATGAACAGCAATGCGCAGCCCGCGTCGCGCAGCTTGCGCACGATACGGAACAATTCGGTGCACTCGTGTTGCGACAGCGAGGCCGTGGGCTCATCGAATATCAGCACGCGGGATTCATGCGTGAGTGCGCGCGCGATCTGCACCACGTGCTTCTGGGCAATGCTGAGGTGTCCGGCCGGCAGACCGGCATCGAAGTCCGCGTCGAGATCGCGCAACACCGCGGTCGCCTTCGCATTCATCGCGCGCCAGTCGACCAGGCGGCCGCGCACCGGCTGCGAGTTGACGAACAGATTCTCGGCGACCGAGAGATTGTCGAACACCAGGCACTCCTGATGAACCACGCCGATTCCCAGGGCGCGCGCCGCCAGCGGATTGGCGATGCGCACCGCCTTGCCGTCGAAAAGGATCTCGCCGCCGTCGGGTTGATAGATGCCCGACAGAATCTTTACCAGCGTGGACTTACCGGCGCCGTTCTCGCCGATCAGCGCGGTAACCGCGCCGGATGGCAGTTCGAGGCTGGCGCGCTCGAGCGCGCGCACGCCGCCGAATGACTTGCGGATATCGGTCAGCGTCAGGAGAGAATGTTGCACAGTCGATTCGGTGCGGCAGCCTTCAGAAAATCTTCGCGAATTGCGCCGTGTTGGTGATGTCGTAGATGAACGGTTTGCTCATCGCGCCCACGCCATCGGCGCCGAAGGTCACTTCACCCATGCGCCCCATGTAAATGGGCTTTGCCGGATCGTCGCCGCGCGCGAGTCGGGTGGCGATCTGCATCGTGGCGTATCCGAGGTCGATCGGATTCCAGATGGCAAATTTCGGCACGACGCCTTTTTCGACATAGCCGATGAGTTCCGAGGGCAATCCCAGCCCCGTGACTTTCACCTTGCCGGTGAGTCCCTGATCTTCCACGGCGCGCGCCGAGGCGACGATGCCGACCGAGCTGATGCTCACTAATACCTTGAGGTCGGGGTACTTCTTGAGCAGCGCGAAAGCCTCGCGATACGACTTGTCGGAGACGTCGTCACCGTAGACGACACTCACCAGGTCGAGACCGGCGTGTTGCGGCAGCGCCTTGCGCATCTCCACTAGCCATGAATTCTGGTTGGTCGACGTGGGCGTGGCCGACACCACGGCGAATTTTCCCTTTCCTTCCGGCGCAAGTTCCGCGGTCAATGCCACCACGGTTTCGCCAATGAG
>JBDTSV010000010.1:0-8801 GCA_039930985.1 Pseudomonadota bacterium | reverse complement strand
CCGGGACAGATCAATCGCGGCGCGAACGACATCGGCACGATGTCGCTGTGGGTAGGTGGGCCTGGTGTCGGCCAGCTCGCTGACCTCGGCCGCACTTCAGCGCTCGGTGGCGCCAGCGTCGATGTGTTCAGCGCGAATTTCCACGTGCTGGCGCCGCGCGGTGGCGTGGGCGATGCGCAGATCGCCGACTATCTCTGCCGGTCGCCGTATAGCCGCGACGCCTGCAAGTAGCGTCACTCTTTGCGGAAGGTGTCGCGCAGTATGTCCTGATACTGGTGGATGAGCTCGACCAGCAGCTTCTGGCGCATGGCCACCGCCAGTTCGTCGTGCGCGCCGATGGCTCGCGCGGCCTCGGCCAGTGCCGTGGCGCGGTCGACCTCCTGAAGATTCCGCGGCGTCGCCTCCAGCAAACCCGCCGCGACCGCCAGCGTCTTTCGTTGTGACGACATCGATTGCCGGAACGCCGCGAGATCGAGCAGCGCCGCGCGAATCAGTTTCACCACCGGCAGCAGGTCTTTGGCCTCCTCACGCAGCTGCGTCAGCAGCATGCGGGTCAACTGCGGCTTGAGGACTGCGTGAGCCGGCGGCAGCTGCTCGAGCCAGCGACGCCGATCTTCGCGAGGCCGGTCCAATCCTTCGTCGAGAAGTTTGGACAAGAGTACGTAGTCGCGTTCATCTCGCTTCATGTCTCATTGATACGCATTGCGGGCCGCTGTCCGGACAGCACCCGGCGATGTCCATCGCGCGCCGTCGATTGCGTATTCCCTCTTAGACACGGCTCGAGGACATTCCGATGCAGAACTCAAAGATCTTGGCCATCGCGCTGGCATTGCTGGCGGCTTCGACCACTTACGCGCAAGGCGCCGATCCCAATGCGAACTACCCGCAGTATCCGCAGCCGGCGGCCTATCCTCCGCCGAGTGGCATGGTGTCGGCGCCGAGCCCCAAACAAACCATGCGCAGCCAGTTCGCGGCGAGTCTGCTGCAGGTGGTGCAGTCCACCGGCTCCGGCGCGATGGTCGTGGTGGCGGATGGCCTTACCGGCGCGCTGCGCGACTGGTTCGATCGTCGGCGCATGAAGCAGGCCCGGTCCGCGGTCGCGGGTTACGCGCCAGCGCAGCCCAACATGGGCGGATACGCGGCACCCACCTCCATGCCGGTGCCTTACGACCCGAATGCGGTTCCATACGGCGGTCAGTTTCCCGGTGCCGACGGCAGCCTCGGCGGTCCGCAGGTTTCGCAGCCGAATCCGGCTTGGCAGAGTCCCGACGCGGGCCAGGGCATGGGGCAGGGAATGGGCCAGACTGGCATCCCCGACACGAACTCGGCGGGCTACGACGTCGGTGGCGGCGCGCAGACTAACAAGTCGCAGATGTATGCCGGCATCGCCTACGAGATTCACCTGTTGGGTGCCAACGGCGCGACCACTGCCGTGGACCCGGCCAGCTACTATTTCCGCACCGGCGACCGGTTCCGCGTGTACTACCGCCCGGCGTTGCCCGGGCAGGTGGATGTGTTCAACGTGAACGCAGCCGGGCAGAACGCGCACATCGACACCATCAACGTCGCCGCCGGTGAACTCGCCTCGCTCGGACCGTACGAGTTCGCCAATCTCACCGGCGAAGAAACGCTGATCCTGCGTCTGTCGGCATGCGTAACGCCCTCGTTGCTGGGGTATACGCGCGACATCATCAAGTCCAGCGACACCCCGATGACCAGCGCGCCGCAAATAGCATCATGCGGCGACGTGGTCACGCGCGGCATCAAGCTGCCGCCGACGCGCGACATCCGCAAGGTATCCGTGGAAGACGGCACCAGCTTCGCGCTCGATCCCATCAGCAACAGTGAGATGAGCTCGGGCCAATTCGCGCCGCGCCAGGTCACCATCACGCTGCATCACCGGTGAAACCCATGCAGAAATCGACGACAACCCTGGCCCTGCTGTTCATCACCCTAACTACGGCAGGCGCGGCGTGGGCTCAGGTCGCCATTCCTTCGGGCGTGGAGCCGGGACAGATCCAGCGCAGCCTCGAGCACATGCGCGTGCCCCAACACGAATCCGTGAAGGTGGCGCCGCCGACGCCGCAACAGGTCGCGCCCGACAACGCGAGCCAGCTCAAGTTCGTGCTGCGCTCGGTGACGATCGAAGGAACCACGGTCTACAAGCCCGGCGAGCTCGATGCGTCGTACCGGAGTCTCATCGGCACCGAGATCGATGTGGCGCGGCTGTTTGCGCTGGCCAATCAATTGACCGCGCGCTATCGAAGCGACGGCTACGTGCTTTCGCAGGTGTTGGTGCCGGCGCAGAGCGTGGTCGATGGCAACGTGAAGCTGCTCGCGGTCGAAGGTTTCATCGCCCAGGTGCAATACCGCGGCAAGGTGCCGCACGACGACGCGCTGCTGGCGGCTTACTCGAAGCGGCTGCGCGCCGCGCGTCCGCTGAGCGCACGCGTGCTCGAACGCAGCCTTTTGCTCATGAACGATCTCGGCCACGTGGCGGCGCGCGGCACGCTGGTGCCGTCGGCCGACCAGACCGGCGCCGCCGACCTGATCGTCGACTTCGCGCGTGACGACGTCACCTTCGCGGTGGCGGCTAACAACCGCAACAGCCGCTCGCTGGGCAGCGAGCGCGGAACCGTGGATCTCGACGTCTACGGTTTGCTCGGCAACTGGGATCATCTGTCGTTCCGCGGCGGCTCGAGCTTCAGCAAGCAGCTGAGCTACGCCGGCCTCGGGTTTGGCACGCCGCTGGGGCACGACGGCATGTTCTGGAACATCGGCGCGACCGCCGCGCGTTCTCATCCCGGCAAGGCAGCCAATATCAGCACCGACGATCTCGATGCGGAGTCGCTGGCCGGCACGCTGCAGATCGGCGTGCCGTTATTCCGCTCACGCGCGCTGAACATCAACCTGCGCGGGTCGCTGACGTCATTCGATGGTCACAGCGAATTCTCGAGCCTGCCGCTGTCCGAAGATCGCATTCGCGCGGTGCGCATCGGCGGCGAACTCGATTGGGCGGACGGCGCACGCGGCGTGACCACGTTCGACGTCGAATATTCCCTCGGCCTCGACTCTCTCGGCGCGCGCCTGGTGGGCACGCCGGACAATCCGCTGTCGCGGGAAAACGGCCGCGCCGACTTCTCGAAGGTGACGCTGTACGCCGCGCGACTGCAGTCGCTGGGCGGTCATTGGTCGGCGCTGCTGGCCGCGTCCGCGCAGCGCTCGTTCGACACGTTGCTGGCGCCGGAGTTGTTTGCGGTCGGCGGTGAAGACTTCGGCCGCGGCTACGATCCATCCGAGCTCGCCGGGGATTCGGGCGAGGCGGCCAAGTTCGAGCTTCGCTATGCCGGCTCCATGCCTGCCCTGCGACTGACCGCGTATTCGCTCTACGGCTTCTACGACTGGGGCCAGGTGCGACGCCGTAATCCCATCAATGAGCTGGCCGACGAGCACGCCAGCTCTGCCGGTGCCGGCCTGCGTTTCTCGGGTGAGGGCGGGGCGTGGCAGGGCTACCTCGAATTCGCGGCGCCGCTCGATCACGACGTGGCGGCGGAAGGCAATCGCGACGCGCGCGTGTTTCTCGGGTTGTTAGTCAATCTCTGATGCGCGCTTGCGCGGCGTTGGTCGTTCTTGCGCTGGGCGCCGCGGGCGCGGCGCGGCCCGAACCCTTGCCGACAGCGCCAATCCTGCGCGTGGACACCGGCCGCCACAGTGCCTTCATCCACGCGTTGGCGCTCGATGAAAAATCGGGGCGGTTCTATTCGGCGTCCGAGGACAAGACGGTGCGCGTGTGGCGCATTGCCGATGGCCGCGCGCTCGACACGTTCCGGCTGCCCGCGGGCGAGCGTGCCGAGGGCCAGGCGTACGCGCTCGCGCTGTCACCCGACGGTGCCACGCTTGCGGTCGGTGGTTGGACCTGCTGGGACACCGAGCAAGCTGCCTGCATCTACCTGCTGGACGCCCAGACCGGCGCGATTCGCGGCCGCATCCGCGGACTCACCGATGTGATCGCGACGCTCGCGTACTCGCGCGATGGACTGCACCTCGCGGCCGGACTCATGGCCACGGGCCTGCGCGTATTCCGCACCGCCGATGGCAAACAGGAATCCGAAGATCGTGCCTATCGCGACAAACTACTGGAGCTGGACTTCGGTCCTTCGGGGACACTCGTGGCCACCAGTCTCGACGGATTCGTGCGGCTCTACGACCGGTCGTTCAAGTTGCTGGGGCGCGTCGACCAGGGCCTGGCCGGCAAGCAACCCTTTGGCGCCCGCTTTTCGCCCGATGGCCGCTACGTGGCGCTCGGCTTCAATGACGTGGCGAAAGCGAACGTATTGCGCGGCTCCGATCTGTCGGTGGTGAAGACGCTCGAGGTGAAATCGGCCGACGCGCCAGGCAACCTCACGCGCGTGGCGTGGGCGCCAGATTCAAGGCTCGTCTATGTCGCCGGCGAGCCGCGGCCCGGCCGGGACACCAATCTCGTGCGCTGGGCATTCCTCGGCAGCGAACCGACCCGGCAGTTTCCCGTGAGTCGCGGGCGCATCGGCGACATCGCGACGACGCAGACCGGTGACGTGCTGTTCGCCGCCGATGATCCGGTCATCGGCATGCTGACCCGCGAAGGCGCGCGCCGCTACATCCTGCTCTCGGGTGTACCCGACTACCGCGCGGCCGCGGATTCCCTGCGGCTTGCGAGCGATGCCTCGGTGGTCGAGATCGCGCTCGCGCCATTCGCGGGCGCCTTGCGCCGCTTCTCGATCGCAAGCGGCGCGCTGGTCCACTCCGCGGCGCCGTCCGCGGATCTGCGACCGGCGGTGGTCAAAGCGCCGACGCTCAAGGTCACGCATTGGAACGAACCCGGCGGCCCGCAGATCAATGGCCGGAAGCCGGCGCTCGAACCCTATGAAACCGCGCGCGCGTTTGCGTTGGCGCCGCAGCACGGTGCCGTGTTGTTAGGCTCGGAGTGGGCACTGCGCCGGCTCGACCAACGCGGCGCGACCCACTGGACGGTGCGCACGGCAACGGCGGTGCGCGCCGTGAATGTGTCCGCAGACGAGCGCTTCGTGGTGGCGGTGCTCGCCGACGGCGCCATTGTCTGGCACCGCCTGAGCGACGGCGTCGTGCTGCTGTCGATGTTCCTGCACGCGGATGGGGAGAGCTGGCTGGCGTGGACTCCCGATGGAAGTTATGCGTCGTCAATCTATGGCGATACGTTCGCGGGCTGGCAGATCAATCGCGGTTTCGATGTGGCGCCGGACTTTTTCCGCGCCGTGCAGTTCGAACGCGTGCTGTACCGCCCCGACGTCATAGCCAGCGCGCTCAAGGGAGTGGCGGTCGACGCGCCTGCCGCCGAACTACCGTTGCTGCGCTATGCACCGCCGCGCATCAGCGTGAGCGTGCTGCCGGCGACGCGCTCGCTCGGCGTCCGCCGCCTGCGGGTCGCCGCCGAGAGCCTGGGGCTGCCGATGCGCGACGTGGTGGCCTACGTCAACGACATTCCCGTCACCGCGTTCGCGGAGCGGGGTTTGCGCCACAATGAAGTGACGCGATTCGTGCGCGAGTTCGAGGTGCCCATCGCCGCCCGCGACAACGACATCCGCGTCGAAGTTTCCAATGGCAGCTCGCTGGGCACCGCCGAGAAGTATCTCGAAGCGACTCCACGGGAAATTCCGCCTGGAGATCTGTACGTACTGGCGGTGGGGGCTAACAAGTTTCCGAATCTCGACGCCGGGCTCACGCTGATGTATGGCGCGCGCGATGCGGAGGAATTCGCCGCCGCGTGGCGCGTCATGCCGCCTACGCGCTTTCGCAAGATGCACGTGCAGACGCTCGATGACAATGCGCGCCTGCCGCTGCGCGCGAATATTCTGAGCGCGCTCAAGTCACTGTCCGCGGCGCGCGCCGAGGACACGGTGGTGGTGTTCCTGGCCTCGCACGGTGTGAGCGACTCCGCCGGCAACTACTTCTTCATTCCACGCGATGCGGCACGCGCCGACATCGACGCCATTATCGCCGGCAAGGCCGTGGCCCAGGACGCGTCGCTGCTCGGCTGGCAGGACGTCTTCGACGCGCTGCGAAATGTGGCCGGGCGCAGATTGCTGATCGTCGACACCTGCCAGGCAAAGCAGATCTCCGGTCACTTCAAGGACTACTCGCTCGTGAAGCGCTCCGCCTCGTCGCGCATGGCGTTCGTGCTGGCAGCCCAGGGTGATGAGGAATCCCAGGAGTACCTGCCCGGCAAACACGGCCTGTTCACCTACGCGCTTCTCGAGGGGCTGAAGGGGCGGGGCGCGCGGGACGTCACCGTGGAGCAGTGGTTTGTCGGTGCGGCGCAAATGGTCGCCCAACTGCGGGATCGCCGCATTGGCCCGCAGACCCCGCAGCTCATCGCGCCGGCGTCGCTTCGCGCCCTGCGCGTGGTCGGAAAATAGTCGGTGATGTCCGCGGCGTGGCGCGTTTTGCGTATCCCATGATGAGGCGCCTGTGCGCCGCCCTCCGCGACGGACAAGGAATCGAACATGAAGGACGCCAGCGCCATTTTGACCGTGTTGCTGATCGCGCTGCCCGCGATGGCGGCGAACGCGCAAACCGCGACCAGCCCGGTGCGACAGGTGCGGCCGGTACCGTCGGTGACCACCCCCGCGGCGCGAACGACCACGACCACGACGGCGACGCCGGTCACGCCGTACGGCACGGCCGCCGCCAGACAAACTGTTCCCGCCAACATTTTCAAGCTCGAAGATCGCGCCATCATCATCGTCGGCGGCAAGCAGGTCATGGCCGGTGACGTGAAGCGGCAGCTCGTATCCGAGCTGCGGCAGACCGACGGGCCCGCCACCATCGCTCGCACGCGCTCGCGTGCACAAATTCCGGTCGGTGTCCCGGTGCGCGACGATCCGACCTCGGGCATCAAGCAACGGCGGCCGAGCGACCGGCTCATCAATGGCGGCATAGCGGCAGCTTCAGTCAGCGGCCAAGGCCGCGAAGCCCTGATTGACAGACCCGCGATGTCGTATGCCGACATGCAGAACTACTGCAAGGTGCACCCACTGGAGATCACGCGCATACGCGGCACGATCACGCCCGGCCGTCGCTTCACGATCGAAGGCAACTGCTTCGGCGATCAGACCGGCGCGGTTGAAGTCATCGGCCAGTTTCCCGGCGGCAACATGCGCTTCGTTTTCGACAGCTGGAGCGACTACGAGATCCGCGTCTTCGTGCCGCCGGTGTCGGGTGCGACGGATCATGCGATCGCGCTGACCGTGGTGCGTCTTCCCGACAAAGCGCGCTCGCCCAACGTGCAGGCGCAATTCATCGCCGCGCGCGAAATCGTCTCGGTACCGGCGAAATACTGGACGCCGACGGCGGATTTCCTGCAGATCGACATCGACCAGGGCGGCGGCAACATTTTCGGTGGCTACACCGTGTTCGGTACCGGTCCCGCCGAGGCGCGCCTGGCGCCGTTCTCGCTGCACGTCAACCCGGCTTGCGGACTGGACACTGCAGGCGCGAGCGTGCGCTCCGGAGCGGTCCTGGCAATCAATGGCTGGGAGGACGGCCCGCCGTACCAGGCGAACGTGAACGTCGCATGGGCGCCGCGCTGCGTCATCCAGACCACTAACTACGTTGTGGCCAGCAGCTCGCAGCGCATCTGCGACATCGACTTCACGCTGTCCGCCCAGGCGAGTTGCCCGGTGGGCGTGGCGCCGTAGCCAACACCGCGTTTGCCCTGATTAGCAGGTAAGATCGGCGCGAATGAAACGTGATCCGGCTGAACTTGCGGTGTTGTCGAAATTGCTCGACGACGCGCTCGATCTCGGACCCGAAGAGCGCGCGACCTGGATCGAAGGTCTTCCCGAAAATTACCAAAACCTCAAACCCGCGCTGCGTCGCATGTTGTTAGGCGCCGGCGCGCGCGAAACCGCCGACGTGGTGCGCATCGGCCGGCAGGTGCAGGCCGCGGTGGCTGGCGCCGCCACGCTCGCCGCGACCGTCGACCTCAAGCCCGGGTCCGCGGTCGGCCCCTATGAGCTGATTCGCGAACTCGGACGCGGTGGCATGGGCATGGTGTGGCTGGCCCGCCGCACCGAGGGGCTCATGAATCGCCTCGTGGCGCTCAAGCTGCCGCACTCGGGGTTCTTCCACGCCGAGCTCGTCGAACGCATTGCGCGCGAGCGCGACATTCTCGAGAGCCTGACGCATCCGCACATCGCGCGGCTCTACGACGCCGGGGTCACGGGCGCGGGTCAGCCCTATCTAGCCATCGAATTCATCGAGGGCGTCCCACTCACCGAGTATTGCGACCAGCGCCGGCTCGGCGTTCGAGCGCGCATCGGGTTGTTCGTGCAAGTGCTGCAGGCGATCCAGTACGCGCACAGCAACCTGGTGATTCACCGCGACATCAAGCCCGCGAACATCCTGGTGACGGAGCAGGGCGCAGCCGTGGTGCTCGACTTTGGCATCGCCAAGCTCCTCAACGAGGGCGTGAGTCCGGAGACCCCGCTCACGCAATTTGGCGGTCGCGTATTGACCCCCGACTATGCGTCGCCGGAGCAGATATCCGGGCGCAACATCAGCACCGCGTCGGATGTCTATTCGCTCGGCGTGCTGCTGTCGGAGCTGCTGTGCGGCGCACGGCCTTACTACCTCAAGCGCGAGTCGCGCGGCGCGCTCGAAGACGCCATCGTCGAAGTCGAGCCGCTGGCGCCGAGTCGCAACCTCAAGCCCGAAGCCGCCACGCTGCGCGGTAGTTCGGAGAAGGCGCTGGCGCGCGAACTGCACGGCGATCTCGACAACATCGT
>JBDTSV010000009.1:0-8104 GCA_039930985.1 Pseudomonadota bacterium | reverse complement strand
GTCATTACGAATCCGCGACCCACCGCTACCACTGCCACAAGCCGGCGAAGCTCAATCGCAACATCAACGCACCCGTGAAGAAGTCGCGCGAGAACCTCTGCCACGACCAATCGTCGCCTAACTACACTACGCTCAAATATTTCGTCGCCTACAAGACCATGCCCCAGTGCCTGACGAGCGGCGGTCGCGCAGCGCAGTAGATCCGCTCGATCGAAGGCTCCTCGCCCTCAACTGATCCAGCACGGCGGCACCCCCAGCCGGGATGTACCCGGCAAAGTCAGACATCGAGCAACATTCCGGGATTCCCGGAGCGGATTCCCGCCGTGACTAACAAGCGTCGCTCCACTGCGACCGCACGCGTGTGTTCGCCGCTGCCGATCAACCCGGATTCATCGAACACGTGAACCGTGAAGCGGTGCAATCTGCCGGAGGTTCCGCCGCTGGTCGCCACCGCACGAACCGTGCCGCGGACAACGGTATGCGCTGCGTACGTCACGTTCATCGCAACGCTGATCGAAGACTCGCCTTCGAGCAGGCGGGGCTTCATGATCCGCAGCGCCGCGAGCTCCATGAGTTCGATCATGCGCGAAGGCGCCAGAACCGCCGGAATATCGTTTTTCGGCGCGGGGCGCGTGCCTTCCGCGGCCTCGTGGAGTGACACACGCAGGCTTGCCTCAGCGGTTCTGTCCTTCAGTCTCATCGACGGCTCCGTTGCTGCACTTCGAGGGAGGCAATTTAAGGGCAGTCCCTCCCCAAGTCGTTTAGTAACGGTCCGGTTTCGGTGGGGTTTGAAGTACGGGCATTTGTGTAGGCGTGCCCTTACCTTGTCCGACAGTCGGGCGTTTGACCGGCCTCCTAGAATCCCGTACCGCATGAGTTCATTCGTCTCGAGAGGTGCTGTGCTCGCCAGCGCGCGCCTGCTCAACCAGGTCCTGGCGCTACTGAGTCCGTTGCTGCTGGTGCGCCTGCTCGAGATTTCCGAGTACGGTCGCTACCGGCAGTTCATGGCTACGGCCATGTTCATCACCTCGCTCGCCGGCTTTGCGCTGTCCGCCAATCTCAACTACCTCATCGCCCGCTCGCCGGAACGTCAGGCAGTGGATCTCACCAACACCTGCCTTCTCATGCTCGCCGTGAGCGTCGTGAGCGCGCTGGTCGTGGTGCTCGCGCGTCAGTGGATCGTGCCGCCGGAGATCGCCGGCAGCTGGGGTCTGCTCGCGGCGTACGTCTTCATGTTCCTCAATCTCGAAGTGCTGGTGTCGTACTGGCTGGCGCACCGGCAATCCGTGCAGGTGATGAGCTACACGCTTGCCATCACCGTGTGGCGCATCGCCACGTTGCTGATCGCCACCATCTGGCTGCGCGATGTCGAAATGATCTTCGTCACCATCGTGTGCGCCGAGGCGCTCAAGAATCTCTGGATCTACGTCTGGCTGCGCCGCCACGGCCTTCTGGTATTTCGCTGGGACTCGCAGGCCATGCGCGAACAGGTGCGGCTGGTGGCGCCACTCGGCGCCGGCTCGGTCCTCTACAAGCTCAATGACTTCGGCAAGGTGGTGGTAGCCAATCAACTGGGTCCGGTGCCGCTGGCTATCTACACCACGGCGGCCTACCAGGTGCCGCTGGTCAACATCGTGCAGGGCGCGCTCGCCGACGTGATTTTCCCCGACATGGTCAAGCGCTCGAAACGCGATCCGGCACAGGGGCTGCTGTTGTGGAAGCGCGCGCAGGTGCTGATCTTCGCCGCCATCTGCCCGGCCTGGATGCTGCTCACCTACTGGGCCGAACCCATCGTGCGGCTGATGTTCACCGACACGTACGTCGCGGCCGTGCCCTACTTCCAGGTATTCCTGCTGCTCATGGTCCGGCAGTGCTTCCAGTTCTCGACGCCATTGCGCAGCGTCGCCGATAACGCCTCGTTCGCGCACGCCAATCTGATCGCGCTGCTCATCAACGCCGGCCTGATCATCACGCTCATGCCGAAGTTCGGCCTGTGGGGCCCGACGCTCGGGCTGGTGATCGGCCAGTCCTGGACCTCTATCTACCTCGGCAAGCGCGTGCTGCAGCGCTACCAGCTGCCATTGTCGGAGTTGTGCCAGTGGGACAAGCTCGGGATGGCGCTGGCGGCGTCGTTCGCCGCGATCGCCGCGCTGCACGTCTCGCAGATCTATCTGCCGGCTTCGCCCGCCGGCATGCTGGCGGGCCTGGTCATTTTCGTGCTGGTCTACGCGGCTGCCGCGCGCATCATCCTGCGTGAGGAGTATGGCTATGTGATGCGCGCGCTGGTGCGACGGAAGGTCGCGTGAAGCGCAAACCCACATTGCTCATCGTCTCGTATCACTTCGCGCCGAGCCCGCTGGTGGGCGCCAAGCGATTCAGTTTCCTGACGCGCGAATTCGCGCGCCTGGGTTTCGACGTGCACGTCGTGACGAACGACATCAGTGATTCCGCGCACGGCCGCGAGGACTCCTCATTGCCCGTCGTCGGCACGGTACATCGCTGCACCGCGCCGTTCGAGTTTCCGCTCAAGGGCCGCGGTCTGTTTCAACGACTGGCAAATTCGCTGCTGCGCCGCCTGCTCGCGCCCGTGGGCATGGACTACTTCTGGGCGCGCGCGGCCACGCGCAAGGCGCTCGAGGTGGTGCGTGAGCTGCCCGCCGGCGTGGTGATCGCCACGTCGCCGCCGCATGCGGCGCTGATCGCCGGCGCGCGCATCGCGAAAGCCCTGGGCTGGCCGCTGATCCTCGACTATCGCGACCCGTGGAGCGCCTACGACTGGCCGCACTGGCATCGTGGCTGGCTCACGCAGTGGTTCGGCGCACGCATCGAAGGCCGGCTGGTCCGGCGTAGCGCCGCGCGCGTACTGAACACGCCTGATATGCGCGAGTGGTTCGAGGAATCCTTTGCGCACGCCGATACGACGCGCAACTTCGTCGTGTCCAATGGTTTCGACGTGGTGCCCACGAGCGTCACGCCGCCGACCACCGGTTCACTCGAGATCGTTCACGCCGGCGAGATCTATGGCAGCCGCTCGCTCGTTCCGCTGCTGCGTGCCGTCGAACGCGTGGGCGAGCGCCATCCGGAGCGGCCCATCCACGTCACGACCTATGGCGCGCTGCCCACCGCCGAGTGGCGACGCATTCGCGAAGCGGGACTCGAACGGTTCATCGAAGACCGGCCGCGCATTCCCTTTACCGCGCTGTTCGCCGAACTACAGCGAGCGCACGTGCTGCTTGCCGTGGTCAGCGACCACATGACTTATTCCACGCCCTACAAGATCTACGACTACATGGCCGCCGGGCGGCCGATCCTCGGACTCGCGCCCAATGGAGCGGCGTTGTTCGACCTGCTGACCGACAGCGACGCCGGCGAATGCGTCGAACCGCAGGATATAGGCGCGATCGAGCAGGCCCTCGAGAAAACGCTGTTTGGCGCAACGCCCTCGGCGCGCGCCCGCATCGACCGGTTTCGCTGGTCGAACCTTGCACATCAGTACGGGGCGGCCATCGAAGCCGCGGCCGGGCCCGCGCTTGCGGATTTCACCATGGTCGTTCATAAGGGCGGTGGGGTCGAAAACTAACTATCAGAAGACCAGGGAGATTCGCGTGAAGAAAACCATTGTCGCGTCAGCGCTGTTGCTGATGCTCGGCGCCGCTGTGCCGGCGTTCTCGCAGGACCTTTTCCAGTCCGCACAACAATTCCTGCTCCCTGAGCAGACCACAGGCGTCGCCGTTGGCGACATCAACGGCGATGGACGCAAGGACGTCGCAACCGCCGGATGTTGCGCGACGCCGGGCACGCCGCACGTGTACCTGTTCCTGCAGCAGGCCGACCACACGCTGAATCCCTCGCCCGTGGTCGTCCCGACGCAGGCGCTCGGCGGCAGTCTCTCGATCGCTGATGTCACCGGCGACGGTCGATCGGACCTGGTCGGAACGGCGACGCACGGTCTCGAGGTGATTGCGCAGAACTCGGCCGGCGGACTTCAGCCGTCAATCTTCTATCCATCGGAGTTTGCCGAACAGGCACGAGTGGGCGATCTCAACGGTGACGGAAAACTCGATGCCATTGGCCTCGAATTCAGCGTCGATGGCCACATCAACACCGAGGAGGCAGGCATTTTCTATCAGAACCCGGCCGGCAGCTTCGATGCGCAGGTATTGGTTCCGCTGCCACATGGATTCAACGACGACGTCGAGCTCGCCGACCTGAACAATGACGGCCGGCAGGACGTCGTCGTGGTCAATGGTTTCAACGAACCGTCGATCGTCGTCCTCTATCAGAACGCGGGCGGCACTATGTCGGCGCCGGTAACACTCTCGATCGGACCCGGCATCCTCGTCTGGCAGGTGGGCGTCGGTGACATCAACAACGACGGCCGCAAGGATATCGTCGCCGCGTACGGCGGATACGTGACCGACGTACACCTGGCCGTGTTTCGCCAGAATGCGGACGGCAGCTTCGCCACCCCGGCGCTGCTCAATTCTCCCGACTGGCTCACCGCCATCGAAATTGCCGACGCGAACAACGATGGCCGGCAGGACATCCTGTTGCTGCACCAGTCGTCGCTGGGAGTGATCCTGCAAACCGCCACGGGTACTTTGAGCGCGGAAACCGCGATTGCTTTGCCGCCAGCCGGCGGCCATCACCAGTTAGGCATGGTCGCGACCGACATCAACGGCGATGGCGCAACCGACGTCGCCTACTCGGAGGTGGGATCGCAGGGGGCTCTGACGATATTGTTCGGCATCGTTCCGGCACCGCCAGCCAACCATCCGCCGGTCGCCAAGCCGGATTCCGCCACGCTGTTCTGCGACAGCTCTGCCGTGATCGCCGTGCTCGCGAATGACCGCGATCCGGACGGCGACGCGCTCAAGATCACCGCCGTCTCCAAGCCGGCCAATGGAACGGCGAAGCTCACGGCCGATGGCAAGCGCGTTGTCTACGAGCCCAAGCGCCGCTTCCGCGGAACCGATCGATTCACCTACACGATCTCGGATGGCAAGGGCGGCACCGCTTCGGCCACCGTCACTGTCACCGTCAGGTAGTCGGCGTCCCTAACCACCCCGCCGCGCACGACCGTGCGCAGCGGGGTGTTCTCCTTATCTATATGCCGCAACCGTGCTGTCGCGCACAAATGCGGACTGTTCGGAGAGCGGTTGCGCGCCCATCGGCGCTACTCTCGGGCGCATGGCAAATGAAACCCTGCCCGGCGAACAGCCCGGCCAGCTCGAAGCACTTCTGGAACGCTGGCAAACCAGTCTCGATCTGCATGCCAAGTATTCGGCGCTCGAAGATGAGCGCTACTGGCACGTGCAGCCGTGGCCCAAACACGAACGCCCGCAACGCTGGATCATCCAGCTGGCACGCAAGCGCATCCTCGCGCTCAAGCGCATCGTGGTACAGCGGCAGGCCGAGGGCGATCGCGCCTTCATCGAAGGCATCGAGATCATGGGTTTTCTCGCCACGCTGGTTGGACTTACGTCGGTGGAACGCTTCATTCCGCTCGCCACGCACGAAACCGAACGTCGCGACGTGCTGTCGGCCAAACCCGAACAACTGGCAGCGAAGGCGGCGGCGGACACCGGCCGTTCACGTGCGCCACCGGTCGTGCGCGAACGCGAAACGACGTCGCGCACCGCGGAGAACCGTCGCGTGGTCGAACAGCGCGAGCACGTCCCGCACAAACGCACGGCGGACACCACGCGCCAGATGCCGGCGCTGCCGAACTCGAAGGTTTATCGCATGCTGGCGGCGCAGCGCGCTGGTGTACCGCTCAAGCCACCGGCCGCTCCTGTCCCCAGGCGCGAAGCGCGCCGCGATACCACGCGTCCGGCGACCGTCAAGCCGCGAAAGCCCGCGCCGACCGTCACGCAGACCGAGCACGTGGTGATCGCCGACGCGGTGCGCTTGTTAGGCTGGGGCAAGCAATGGCACGAGCTCGCGGAGATGATCGCGCGACTCGCCGAGCGCCCCAACCCCTCGGAGATCCGCCGGATCCTGCGCACCTACCGCGAGCAGATCGACGCGGTGGCGACCCGCCGCCGCGACTAGGATTACAAGCCCGTAATCTGACCCGCGCGAGATGCCGCCGCGTCTTGCGCGAACGCCCGCAGCTCAGCAGAATCCCGGCCCCGGCGCCGCGGAACTAATCTTCGGGCGCCCCCATCTCATCAGGCGCCATGATAAAGACTCAGAACCTGACCAAGAACTATGACGGCCTGCTGGCGGTCGACGATCTCACCTTCTCGGTCGAACCGGGCGAGGTGCTCGGATTCCTCGGGCCCAACGGCGCCGGCAAATCCACCACGATGCGCATGCTCGCGGGGTTCATCACGCCCACCAGCGGCACCGGCAGCATCTGCGGGCACGACATCGCCACCGAGCCGCTGGCCGCCAAGGCGGCTCTCGGCTATCTACCCGAGGGTGCGCCTCACTACGGCGAGATGACCGTGGGCGGTTTCCTCGATTTCATCGCCGACCTGCGTGGCCTCGAAGGGACACAGCGCACGACGCGCCTCGATTACGTCATCGGCCGCCTGCAGCTCGAGCCGGTCATCGCGCAGACCATCGAAACTCTGTCGAAGGGATTCAAGCGGCGCGTTGGCCTTGCCCAGGCCATCGTTCACGACCCCAAGGTGCTCATCCTCGACGAGCCCACCGACGGCCTCGATCCGCTGCAGAAGCACGAAGTGCGCACGCTCATCGGCGAGATCGCGCGCGAGAAGACCATCGTCATCTCCACGCATATCCTCGAGGAAGTCGACGCCGTGTGCACGCGCGCCATCATCGTCGCGCGCGGCAGGCTCGTGGCCGATGACACGCCCGCGGGCCTCAAGAAGCTCGCGCCCTCGGGCCGCCTCGAAGACGTGTTCCGCGCAGTCGCCGCCTGATAAACCTCCCGGAGTCTCCTTGAAAACCGTCGCAATCATCATGCGCCGCGAGCTCGCCAGTTATTTCGCGACGCCGCTCGCCTATGTGGTCATCGTCATCTTCCTGTTCTTCGTCAACCTGTTCGCCTTTTCGTTCGGCGCACTGTTCGAGCGCGGCCAGGCGGACATGACGCCGTTCTTCACCTTCCTTCCGTGGCTCTATCTATTCCTGATCCCGGCGGTTTCCATGCGTCTGTGGGCCGAGGAGCGGCGCAACGGCAGTATCGAACTGCTGCTCACGCAGCCGCTCACGCTGTGGCAGGCGGTATTGGGAAAATTCCTGGCTGCGTGGATATTCGTCGGGCTGGCGCTGGCGCTCACCTTCCCCGTCTGGATCACCGTCAACTACCTCGGCAATCCCGACAATGGCGCTATCGTCGCGGCCTATCTCGGCAGCCTGTTCGTCGCTGGCGGATTTCTCGCGGTCGGTTCGTTCACCTCCACGCTCACGAAAAACCAGCTCATCGCCTTCCTCGTGGCGATGCTGCTGTGTTTCCTGCTGCTCATCGCCGGCTATCCGGCGGCCATCGACTGGTTCCAGAGCTGGGCGCCGCAGTGGCTGGTAGGTGGCGTGGCCTCGCTGTCGTTCCTCACACACTTCGAAAACATCGCCAAAGGCGTGCTCGATCTGCGCGACGTCCTGTACTACGCGCTGGTCATCGTCTTCTTCCTGCTCGCGAGCACCGTGGTGCTCGACGCGCGCAAATCGAGATAGCGGTCCGCAGATGTCCAAAACCATGTTCAAGAAATCCCATCTGGGTGCCGGCGGCCTGGCGCTCATCGGCGTGTTGTTCGTCGGCATCATGCTGCTCGCGAACCTGTGGCTGCGTGGCGCGAAGTTCGACCTGACCGCCGATCGGCTCTACACCATCTCCACTGGCACCGAGCGCATCGTGCGCGGCCTCAAGGAGCCGGTGAACCTCTATCTGTTCTTCTCGGAAAAAACCGCAACGCCGATTCCGCAACTGCGCAATCACGGCATTCGCGTGCGCGAGCTGCTCGAACAGCTGGTGGCGCGTTCCGATGGCAAGCTCACGCTCAAGGTCATCGATCCGCAGCCGTTCACCGAAGAAGAAGACCGCGCCACTGAACTCGGTGTGCAGTCGGTACCGGTGGGCGCCGGCGGTGAAAAACTCTACCTGGGTCTCGCGGCCACCAATTCCACCGACGGC
>JBDTSV010000008.1:0-16051 GCA_039930985.1 Pseudomonadota bacterium | reverse complement strand
GGAATCTTCACCGAGAGACGCTTGCTCCGACGTACGCGACCCTGCCCGAGACAGGTATCGCAGGGATTCTTGATGATTGTGCCGCTGCCGCGGCACTTCGGGCATGGCTGCTGCAACTGAAAGAAGCCCTGTGAAATGCGCACCTGGCCCACGCCATTGCAGGTTTCGCAGGTGACCGGCTTGTGGCCCTTGGCCGCGCCGCTGCCACCGCAGGTGTCGCACTCCATGAGCTTGGCGACGTCGATCTCGACAGCGTGGCCGAACACCGCCTGGTTGAGGTCGATCTCGAGCTCGTACTTGAGATCGGCGCCGCGAAATACCTGCGAACGTCCACCGCCGCGCCGGCCACCGCCAAAAATGTCGCCAAACATTTCGCCAAACATTTCGCCGAACGCGTCCGCTCCGGCATGGCCGCGACCCCCACCCTGGCGGGTGGCGTCGATTCCGGCGTGTCCATGCTGGTCGTAGATGGCGCGCTTGTCCGTCTCGCAGAGAACCTCGTAAGCCTCCTTGGCTTCCTTGAATTTCTCTTCGGCGTCCTTGTCATCCGGATTCCGGTCGGGATGATATTTCATGGCAAGCCGGCGGTAGGCCTTCTTGACGTCGGCCTCCGTCGCGGTGCGTGGCAGATCGAGCACCTGGTAGTAATCGCGTTTCGACATGCAGCGTCGCCCCCTCCCAGGAGCACCAAACAATCAGCGGATGGTTACGACGCCTGCTTCTTGTCTTTCACTTCTTCGAACTCCGCGTCGACCGCGTCGTCGTTGCCCTTTCCGGAAGACGAAGCGTCACCCGCGCCCGCGCTCGCACCGGCTGCACCCGCGGCGCCTTCGGCACCAGTGCCAGCCTGCGCAGCCGCTGCCTGCTGCGCGATGTTCGAGGCTGCCGCCATGAGCGTTTCGGCCTTCTTGTCGATGGCCGCCTTGTCGTCGCCCTTGAGCACGCCACGCAGATCCGACAGCGCCGACTCGACCTTGGCGCGTTCGCCGCCGTCGACCTTGTCGCCGAGATCCTTGAGTGATTTCTCCACCGCGTGCACCAGCTGATCGGCACGGTTGCGCGACTCCACCAGCTCACGGAATTTCTTGTCTTCCTCGGCGTGCGCTTCGGCGTCGCCCACCATGCGCTTGATCTCTTCCTCCGACAGGCCCGATGACGCCTTGATGGCAATCTTCTGTTCCTTGCCCGTGGCCTTGTCCTTCGCGCCCACGTGCATGATGCCGTTGGCGTCGATGTCGAACGAGACCTCGATCTGTGGCATGCCGCGCGGTTGCGGCGGAATTTCGGTGAGATCGAACTTGCCCAGCGACTTGTTGTCGGCGGCACGATCGCGTTCGCCCTGCAACACGTGGATGGTCACAGCCGACTGGCTGTCGTCAGCCGTCGAGAACGTCTGCGATGTCTTGGTCGGAATCGTGGTGTTCTTCTCGATGAGCTTGGTCATGATGCCGCCCAGGGTTTCGATACCCAGTGACAGCGGCGTGACGTCGAGTAACAGCACGTCCTTGACCTCACCCGACAGCACGCCACCCTGGATGGCCGCGCCAACGGCGACGGCTTCATCGGGGTTCACGTCCTTGCGCGGCTCCTTGCCGAAGAAGTCCTTCACGTACTTCTGCACCAGAGGCATGCGCGTCTGGCCACCGACGAGGATGACCTCGGCGATGTCCTGGGTGCCGATGCCGGCATCCTTGAGCGCGATGCGACAGGGCTCGATGGTGCGCTTGACGAGCTCTTCGACCAGCGACTCGAGCTTGGCGCGCGTGAGCTTGATGTTGAGGTGCTTCGGGCCCGAGGCATCCGCCGTGATGTACGGCAGGTTCACATCGGTCTGCTGGCTGGAAGACAGTTCGATCTTGGTCTTCTCGGCGGCCTCTTTCAGGCGCTGCACGGCCAGCGGGTCCTTGCGCACATCGACGCCGGACTCCTTGAGGAACTCGTCGGCGAGGAAATTGATGATGCGGTTGTCGAAGTCTTCGCCACCGAGGAAGGTGTCGCCGTTGGTAGATAGGACTTCGAACTGACGCTCGCCGTCGATTTCAGCGATTTCGATGACCGAGACATCGAACGTGCCGCCGCCCAGGTCGTACACCACAATCTTGCGGTCCTTGCCGGCCTTGTCGAGGCCGTAGGCGAGCGCGGCCGCGGTCGGCTCGTTGATGATACGTTTCACATCGAGGCCAGCGATGCGGCCGGCGTCCTTGGTCGCCTGGCGCTGCTGGTCGTTGAAGTACGCCGGCACTGTGATGACGGCCTCGGTCACTTCTTCACCGAGATAGTCCTCGGCGGTCTTCTTCATCTTCATGAGTACGCGCGCGGAAATTTCCGGCGGCGCTTTCTTTTCGCCCTGGGCTTCCACCCAGGCGTCGCCGTTGTCGGCCTTCGAAATCTTGTAGGACACCATGTTGATGTCCTTCTGCACGACGGCGTCGTCGAACTTGCGGCCAATGAGGCGCTTCACGGCGAACAGCGTGTTCTGCGGATTCGTGACTGCCTGGCGCTTCGCCGACTGGCCGACCAGGACTTCGCCGTCCTTGGTGAACGCGACGATGGACGGCGTGGTGCGATCACCCTCGCTGTTCTCGATGACGCGCGGCTTGCCGCTTTCCATGATGGCGACGCAGGAATTCGTGGTTCCCAGATCGATGCCGATTACCTTGCCCATAAAATCTCCACTCGCTCTTTTTGGGTATTGACCCAGTGCCCCCTTTGTGGAGGCCGGGTTTCTTCTTTCAACTCTTGGCGGACGAGACGATCACGCGGGCCGGCCGCAGCAATCTCCCATTCAACTGGTAGCCGCGCTGAACCACCGCAATCACGGTGTTCGGCGGCGCTTCGCTCGGCTGCGCCATCATCGCTTCGTGCAACTCGGGATTGAATGGCGTGCCTTCGGGATTGATCTCTTCGATCTGCGCTTTCTCGAATGCCTTGGCGAGCAGGCGCAGGGTTGCATCCTGCCCTTCGACGAGACCCGTGACTTCGGCCCTGGCCGCAGTGGAAATGCCGAGTTCGAGCGAATCCTTGACCGCGATGAGGTCCTGCGCAAATTTTTCGACGGCGAACTGGCGCGTGCTCTCGAGATCCTTTGCGGCGCGCTTGCGAACGTTTTCAACGTCGGCCAGGGCCCGCAGGTACTGCTCCCAATGATTCTTGGCGCGTTCCTCGGAAGCCAGGAGCTCCTGTTGCAGGCGCTCCATTTCCACCAGCGCCACGGCCGTCTCCGGCAGCACCGTGGTCTTCTCGTCAGGCCCCGAAAATTGGGATCCAGGATTGGGGTCGGTCATCAAAGCGCCTCAATGAATCAGAAGGTTGCAGGCCTGCTTATGGGGTCGAAACCCACCGTCACAAAGCCTGCGCGGCTTTGTGGAACCACATTGGTGAATTTCAAGGCCCAGGGCCGAAAGAAAGCCGGAAGCGAGTTGGCGGACTGGGCGGTCCTTCAGCGCCGGGCGAGCGCCGCGCCGAGGATCTTGGCGGTGACATCGACGATGGGAATCACCCGCTCGTATGCCATGCGCGTGGGGCCGATGACCCCGATGACCCCGACCACTTCGTTGTCGGCGCTATAGGGCGAGGTGACGATGCTGCAATCATCGAGGATGCGAAACCCGGACTCCTGGCCGATGAAGATCTGCACGCCATCGGCGCGCAGGCTGTGGTCGAGCAGATTGAGGATGTCGCGCTTTTCGTTGAAGGCTTCGAACAGCCGGCGCAGCTTGTCCACCGACGAGAGCTCGCCGGCGCCCATGAGATTGGTCTCCCCGGCAATCACGTATTCCATGCGATTGGGTTCGTCGGCCTTGAACACATGCTCCGCGACGTTGATGGCGTCTTTCATGGCGACGTCCATGTGCTCACGCGCCTCGTGCATCTCGCGCAGGATGTCCTGCCGCACCTGCGTGAGCGTCTTGCCGCGGCAGCGCTCGGTGAGAAAATTCGCCGCACGGCGCAGCTCGTCCGCCGAGTGATACCGCTCGAGCTGGATGATGCGGTTCTGCACTTCGCGGTCGTTGAAGACGAGTACGACCAGCGCACGATTGTCGGAGAGCCCGACGAACTCGATCTGGGAAATCGACGCCTGCTGCGTGCGCGGCAGCGTGACGACGCCCGCGAGGCGCGTGACATTCGAAATCAGTTGCGAAGCAGCCGCAACCAGTGCCTTCGAATCGTCGCGCGACGCATCGAGCTGCCGGCGCAGCTCCGTGAATGCCGGATCCTCTTCGATGGGCGCCCGCGCCTTGAGCAGCGAATCGACGAAGAACCGGTAGCCCTTGTCGGTGGGTACTCGTCCCGCGGAAGTGTGCGGTGAACTAACAAAACCAAGCTGCTCGAGGTCGGCGACGATGTTGCGGATTGTCGCCGAGGACAGCGCCAGACCTGACTCGCGCGACAATGACCGCGAGCCGACGGGCTGGCCATCGCGGATGTAACTGCCGACAAGCACCCGCAGCAGAAGCTGTTCGCGCTCGGAAAGTGCGTCATCGGGGGTGTCATTCACTGGGGCGAAACTACCTTTGCTGTAATCAGCCCGTCAAGAAACCTCACCGGCTGCGTCATTCATCAGTTTTCGAAGTGATTCAGTGCATTGGCCGCCTGTGTGACCCATGCTACAAAGCAATATGGCTCTACCGGCGCAAGCTTGCGCGCTAATAGGCCGATTCAGCGACCCACGCGTTGCCGAGTCCGCGTTGGCTCTCCTCCCGCATTTGAAGAATCGCGGGGTCCGTGCGCTATTGCCGGACACCGAGCCCCTCGCCGTCTCGTCGGAGCTGGCGGAACGACTTCCGGAAGAAGAAATCGCCAACCAGGCGGACCTGGTCATCGCCATTGGCGGCGACGGCACACTTCTCTATGCGGCACGTCTGGTCGCCCATCGCGGGGTCCCGCTGGTGGGGATCAATCGCGGCCGTCTGGGCTTTCTTACCGACGTGCTTCCACAAGACATGCTCGTATCCGTGGACGCGGCCCTCGAGGGCCGCTGCGAACGCGACGAACGCGCCATGCTGGAGGCGCGCCTCGTCGGCGCCAACGGCGTCACCACCTCGGCGCTGGCACTCAATGACGTGGTGCTGCAGAAGTGGGAAACCGGCCGCATGCTGGATTTCGAAACCTGGATCGACGGCGCCTACGTGAACACGCACGGCGGCGACGGGCTGGTTGTGGCCAGCTCCACCGGTTCCACCGCGTATGCGCTGTCGTGCGGCGGCCCGATCATCGCACCCCATCTCGATGTACTCGTGGTCGCACCCATTTGTCCGCACACGCTGTCCGATCGGCCCATCGTGGTTTCGGGCCGCTCGGTGATCGTCGTCAAACTCATCGATCGCCCCGACGCGCGCGCCCGGGTCACCTGCGACGGTGTCTCGCTCGGCGAACTCTCGCCAGGAGATCGACTGGAGGTGCATCCCACCGCGCAAAAGATCACGCTGTTGCACCCGGACAAGTTCGAGTATTACCGCCTGCTGCGCTCCAAGCTCCATTGGGGACGCGGCGGCTTCAATAAATCAGAGTGAGTCATGCTTACCCATCTGCAGATTCGTGATTTCGCCATCATCGATCTCATCGATCTCGAGGTGCGCGCCGGCCTGACGGTGCTCACCGGAGAAACCGGCGCCGGCAAATCCATCGTGGTCGATGCGCTGGCGCTGCTGGCCGGTGGCAAAGGCGGGGCCGAGGTCGTGCGCGCGGGTACGGAGCGCGCCGAGCTTTCGGCCACCTTCGACATCAGCGAGAGCCCGCCGGCGCTGCGTGAAATGCTCGCCGAGCAATCCGTTGAGGCCGGAGACGAGCTCACGGTGCGGCGGGTCATCGCCAGCGACGGGCGCTCGCGCGGTTACCTCAATGGCGTCTCGGTGCCGCTACAGCTGTTGCGCGACGTGGGCACACTCATCGTCGACATTCACGGACAACATGAATTTCAGTCGCTGACTCGCGCCGGTGCGCAGCGTGAACTTCTCGACGACTTCGGTGACAACCTCGTGCTCGCAAATTCGGTGCGTGAAGCACACAAGGTCTGGATCGCTCTCGTCAATCGCACCGCCGAGCTCGAAGGCAAAGCGCAGAACCGCGATTCGCGGCTCGAGTTGCTGCGATTTCAGGTCAGCGAACTCAAGGCTCTCGACCTCAAGGAAGGTGAAGTCACCCTGCTCACCGAAGAGCGCACGCGCCATTCGAATCGTGGCCGGCTCGCCGAGGCCGCGCAGGCCGCGGTCGGACTGCTGTACGACTCCGACGAAGGCAATGCGCACGCCACGGCCTCGCGCGCCTTGGCGGGAATCAAGACGCTGTCGAGCGTCGATCAAAGGCTCGCCAAGGTCATTCCGATGGTGGATGAAGCCACGATCCAGATTCGCGAAGCGGCGCGGGAGTTGTCGCGCTATCTCGAAACGCTCGACATCGATCCGGCGCGCCAGGAAGAAGTGGAACGACGCCTCGCCGCAGTCGAAGAACTGAGCCGCAAGCATCGCGTGCCGTCGGCGGAGCTCGCCGGCCGCGCGTCCATTCTCGAAAAGGAACTCGCCGATCTCGACGCCGCCGACAACAATCTGGCCGCGATCAAAAAGGCCCAGGCCGACGCGCTCGAGGGCTATCGCAAACTGGCCACGCAGTTGTCCGCCGGGAGGCAGACGTCAGCGCGTGCGCTTTCGAAAGACATCACTGCGCGCATGCAGACGCTGGGTATGGCCGGCGGCCGTTTCCTCATCGATATCAACCAGGCGAATGGCGAACCCGCCGCCCATGGATTCGACGCCGTGGAATTCCGCGTCACAGCCAACCCTGGCCAGCCGTTGCGCCCACTGGCGAAAGTGGCCTCCGGCGGCGAACTGGCGCGACTGTCGCTCGCGGTGCAAGTTGCCTGCTCTGCGCAGGACGCGCGCTGCATGGTGTTCGACGAAGTGGATTCCGGCGTAGGCGGTGCGGTTGCCGAGATCGTCGGCCGCGAGCTCAAGGCGCTGGGTTTCTCGGGCCAGGCGTTGTGTGTGACTCACCTGCCGCAAGTCGCGAGCCAGGGCCATCATCATCTGCGCGTCGCGAAGCTCACCGACGGCAAGACCACGCGCACCACCATTTCCGAACTGACCATGGACGAACGTGCCGAGGAACTCGCCCGCATGTTAGGTGGCATGGAAGTGACCGGCAAAGCGCGCGAGCACGCGCGCGAGATGCTGCATATGGCCGGCGGAGCACCGCAGAAAACGCGCGGCGCCAAGCGCAAAGCCTGACGTCGAAAGCCCGCTCGGCCTCCCGACCCAGCTAGTTCTTGGGTTGCTTCTGGGCGCCCTTGGCAGACGGGCAGCCGGGCTTGCGGCAATGACCGTAAAGCGTCATGGCGTGGTCGCGCAGCTCATAGCCGAGCCGGGTGGCTATCTCTTCCTGACGCTCTTCGATCGACTCGTCGATGAACTCTTCCACTCGGCCGCAGTCCAGACACACGATATGGTCGTGATGCGTTCCCTGGTTGAGCTCGAACACGGCCATGCCGTCTTCAAAATGGTGCCGCGATACCAGGCCGGCGGCCTGGAACTGCGTGAGCACGCGGTACACGGTCGCGAGCCCGATGTCCTCGTTCGACTCGATCAAGCGCTTGTAGATGCCCTCAGCCGACATATGACGAGTCGGGCTACCCTCGAGAATCTCGAGGATTTTGAGCCGGGGTCCTGTGACCTTGAGCCCGGCCTTGCGCAGGTCATTGCTTTCCAAGCCGTGAGTCTCCAGAAAATGATGCGGTATGATGCGCCACCATGAAACGCCTTGCACTACCAACAATTTTGCTCGCCGTTGGCGCGCTCCTCGCCTCCGGCTGTGTTTACAAGATGAACATTCAGCAGGGCAACTACCTCGTCGCCGAATCGGTGTCGCAGCTCAAGGAAGGCATGACGCGCAGCCAGGTGCGGTTCCTGCTCGGAACTCCAATGGTGCCGGACGCCTTCAATGAGGACCGGTGGGACTATTACTACTTCTTCAGTTCGCAGAAGTTCAAGACGCCGCTCAAGCGCCGCCTGACTGTCTACTTCACCGACGAGAAAGTGCAGCGATTCGAAAACCTCGGCGTCCCCACGCAGGCCGACCTCGAACAGCTCGAGCGCGATCTCCGCAAGGCGATCGCCGACAACAAGAAAAACAACAAACAAGGTTTCTGGAAACGCACATTTTCGCGGAATAAGTCTTCGAGCGAACCGGCCTCGACCTCCGCACCTACCGCTGCCGATTCGAAGCCCGATCCTGTGCCACCCTCCGAGCCCGTTCCCGCTCCCGCCGGGACACCTTCGGGTCCGACTTGAGCGGCCGGTAAAGCTCGATACGATCGCCGTCGCGCGGCACTGCCGTCGCCTCGCACAACTCGCCAAAGATCCCGACGTCGGCGCCCCACGGCACCTCGATTGCCACGGATTGCGCACGTGCCGCGGCGAGCGCCTCGGCTACGGTTGCGCCGTCGGGCAACGCCACCCGCCACAGCCACTGCCGCTCAGGCGTCGCAAACACAACAGTGCAGTGCTTCACGATGGCAGCGCTGCCCTCTAGTTAGTCTTGGTGTCGCGGGCGCGCTTGACGAACGCGTCCACCAGCGAGGCGGCCGTATCCTCGAACAGCGATTCGAACAGGGTTCCGGCCAGGCGATTGGCGAACTCGAATCGCATCTCGAACTCCACGCGGCAGCCGAGTTCGCCGAGCGGCGTCAACGTCCACAGCCCCTCGAGCACGCGGAATGGGCCACTGACGAACTGCATCAACACGCGCTTGTCGGGTTCGAGCAGATTTCGCGTGGTGAATTCGGCGCGCAGCGGACCGCGCTTGATGTTGAGCGTCGCCACCACTTCGGATTCCTGGCGCGATTCGATGCGCGCCGCCGCGCACCAGGGTACGAACTCCGGGTACCGTTCAATGTCGTTGATGAGCCCATACATTCGCGCCGGCGACTCGGCGATCAACGCAGAACGTTTCACTTCACGCATGGCGCCAATTTAAATTAAACGAGGGTCGCGCGGGTACAATGCCCGCCAGCAGTTGCGCCCATGACCAAGACAGACAACAAGCCACCCAAAAGCAAAGCCGACCGGAAGGAACCCGCGCGAGTCATCGCCGAGAATCGCCGGGCGCGCTACGACTACTTCATCGAAGAACGGTTCGAAGCCGGGCTGGTTCTTCAGGGCTGGGAGGTCAAATCCATGCGCGCGGGGAAGGCGCAGGTGGCCGAGGCGTACGTGTACCTCAAGGAAGGCGAGGCATTCCTGTTCGGCGCAAACATCACGCCGCTCAAGACCGCCTCCACGCACGTAGTGCCCGAGCCAATGCGCACGCGCAAACTATTGCTCAACAAGGCCGAGCTGTCGCGACTCCTCGGCAGCGTCGAGCGCAAGGGCTACACCCTCGTGCCGCTCGATCTTCACTGGAAGGAGGGTCGCGCCAAGCTCGAAATCGGCCTCGCGAAGGGCAAGAAGCAACACGACAAGCGCGCCACCGAAAAGGATCGCGACTGGCAACGCGACAAAGCGCGCGTAATGAGGGGCCGGTAAGCGATTTCCCGGCGCGATCACCCGATTGCCGGATCTCTTGCAGACGCCTGCCCTGCCCACATGTATGCTCGCCTTACCTTTACGGGGGCGACCGGTTTCGACGTGGGTAGTGAACCGTAAGAGGCGTACCGAGGCGCATGGCCCTCGTTAATAACTTTGCACTTTACAGTTGCCAACGACGACAACTACGCACTAGCCGCCTAATCGCGGTTGCCCTCAGACCAGTTGGTGCCTATGCCGCTGGACCTGGGGTAGCGCTCATAGGATCGCGTTTCCGTGTGCTACTGGCGGAATCGTTAAGAGTCACAGTCGCTGGCCGAGCGTTTTCCCTGCTCTTCGGGTAGCGTGAGGCGAGAAAACAAAGAAGCAGCTACGTACGTAGAGTCTTACGTCTAACGCTTGCGGACGCGGGTTCAATTCCCGCCGCCTCCACCAATATCGCGGGAGTCCCGGCTCCCGCGAGCCGGCATGGACCGGCCAGCGGCCGCACCTGCGGCATCCACCGATGTATTACCCTCCGGCGGTGAACACATTCCGCGCATTCGCACTCCCCTTCCTGGCGTGCATGCTGATCCCGCACGGCGCGCCCGCCAAAGATGCCTTCGTCGATCTCGCCTTCGTGGGCGACGTGATGGTGGCCGAAGAACCCGGCGCCCTGATCGAAGCCGGAAACGATCCGTTCGCGGGACTCGCAAAGCTCCTGGATGCGAAGCGCCTGCGCGTTGCCAACCTCGAGTGCGTAGTCGCCATGGGCGGCGTCGCCGAGATCAAGCCATTCACGTTCCGTGCGCATCCGCGCACCATCGCCGCCATTCAGAAGTACTTCGACGGCGTCAGCGTCGCGAACAATCACTCGGGTGACTTCGGCAAACAGGCGTTCGCCGAACAGCTCGGATTGCTGGACGCGGCACACCTTCCGTATTTCGGTGGCGGCCGTGATCTCGCGCAGGCGCATGTACCGTGGGTTGCGGAGCGCGGTGGATTACGCATCGCGTTTCTCGGCTACGTGGAATTCAAGCCGCGTTCGTTCGAAGCCGGCGCGGCAATCCCGGGCGTCGCCTGGAGCGGCGAAGACGAATTCGTGTTGCGCGACATCCGCGACGCGCGTGCGAAGTATCACGCGGACCTCGTCATTCCGTTCATGCACTGGGGATGGGAAGACGAAGGTACACCGAGCGAGCGGCAACGTATGTTCGCGCGCCGCATGCTCGACGCTGGCGCCGACATGGTGGTGGGATCGCATCCCCATGTCACCCAGGGCGCGGAGATCTATCGCGGCAAACCCATCATCTACAGCCTTGGCAATTTCCTGTTCAACGGGTTCGACACCGAAGCCACGACGACTGGATGGTTGCTCGAAGCTCGCCTCGGCAAGTCGGGCGTCAAGGACTGGCGCACGCGCGTAGTTCGGCTCGCGTCGAACGGCGTGCCACATCTGGACCCGCTGGCCTCGAGTCCTTGCGGCGATTCGCGTAGCGACGAGGTGCGCCAATGCAAGAACGGAGGCAAGTGATGAAGTGCGCATGGCTGCTCGCCACGTTCCTCGCCGCACCCGCCGTTGCGGACTCGGTGAGCTGCCACATCATCTATGGCGGAGAGAATTTTTCCATCATCGCCAAGCCGACGGACGCACCGTATTTGGTGAGGGGACAGAAGATCGGGCGCTACTTCGAATTCAAGGCCGCCTATGTCACGGGCCCGGCCGAGTTCGCCACCATCAGTCTCTACGTGTACGCCACCTCGAGCGGCGAATCCGTGCTCATCCACCAGGCAAAGTTCGCGGCGAACGTGACCAACAACGCCACGTCCTGGGGATTCACCGGATTCAACTACGTGTACGAGCCCAGCAAGAGCAGCGAGCTGCAGTACTGGTGCGAGAAGGTGCCCGCGACCCCCTGACTCAGGGGCCGAGCCACCACGCGCGGAACTCATCGATGTTGATGCGTCCGTTCTGATTGGTGTCCGTTGCCGTGAACCCGATGCGCAGCTCGCCTTCCGAGGTCTGATCGTCGTCGAGTTCACTGACCAGAGCCTTGAACTCGGTGAAGTTGATCTGCCCATCGTGATCCGCATCGGCGCGCGCAAACAACGCGTCGATTTCGGCCAATTCCTCCGCTTTAGCGATCATGGGTGCCTCCATCGTAGCTGGTGAGCGCGCCGTACAGCTCCGGCCGGCGGTCGCGGAACACGAACCAGTTGTTGCGCAGTTCTTCGTTGGCAGCGAGATCGAATTTCGCGGTGAGCACGGCCTCGCCTTCTTCACCGGCCTCGGCAATCTTCGCGCCCGTGGAGTCGGCGATGAAGCTCGAACCATAGAACCGGATGTACAGACCGTCCGGGTCCTGCAGGGCGCGTTCCGTTCCGATGCGATTGGAGACAATGACCGGCGTGAGATTCGCGGCTGCATGCCCCTGCTGCGTCCGCTGCCAATGATCACGCGAACTGACCGGCATCGCCGGTGGTGGCTCGCTTCCGATCGCGGTCGGGTAGAACAGGAGCTCGGCTCCCATGAGCGCCATGACGCGGGCGCATTCCGGAAACCACTGATCCCAGCAAATTCCCACGCCGATGCGCGCGTATTTGGTAGCCCAGACCTTGAAGCCCGTATCGCCGGGACTGAAGTAGTTCTTCTCCTGATAGCCCGGACCATTCGGGATATGCGCCTTGCGATAGACACCAAGATTTGCGCCGTCCGCGTCGAGGATGACGACGGAATTGAAGAACGAGTTGTTGGACTTCTCGAAGAAGCTGATGGGCAGCACCACATCGAGCTCACGCGCGATCTTCGTGAAGTGCGCGATGGCGCGGTTGTCGGCCACAGTGGTCGCGAGCCGCAGGTGACGCGAATCCTGTTCGATGCAGAAATACGGCGTTTCGAACAATTCCTGGATGAGGATGATCTGTGCGCCCTGTTTCGCCGCCTGGCGCACCAGCTTTTCGGCGGTGGCGATGTTTGCGTCGATATCCCAGCCGCAGGCGAACTGCGTGGCGGCGACCACAACGTCGCGTTTCGGACGATTGAGATGCGCGGGAGCACTCATGCGAACACCTTGCCAGGATTGAGAATGCCTTTGGGATCGAGCGCGCGTTTGAGCAATCGCATCGTGGAGATCTCCGCCGCGCTGCGCGACAAGGGTAGATAGGCGCGCTTTTCCAGGCCGATGCCGTGCTCTGCCGACACCGATCCGCCGATGGCGGCCAGCGGCCGGTACACCATGCCTTCCACCTTCTGGCGGGTGGCGGGGTCATCACCGGCCGCGACCACGATGTGCAGGTTGCCGTCGGCCATGTGCCCGAAGACGAAAGAGCGGTTTTCGCCGGCGAAGGCGCGCACGGACTCGTTGACCTCGCGTACATACTCTTTCATGTTCTCGATCGGCAGGCTTACGTCGAAGGTGAGCAGCGGCGCGATGTTCTTCACCTGCCACACGTCTTCGCGAATGTTCCAGATGGCGCGTCGCTCGGTCTCCGAACTCGCGATGGTGGCATCCGTGAGCACCCCATCCTCGAGCGCCTGCGCCAGCAATGCCTCGAGCTGCGCGCGATCGTGCAAAGGATCGCCACCCAGCGTTTCGGCAATGGCGTAGAACGGCGCGCCACGAGCGAGCGGCGCACTGTTCTTCGCCGGCGGTGCCGTGTTGTAGTCATAGTAGTTGCCCCACAACGCCTCGAACGCAGCGAGCTGGCCGCCGAGACCCGAATCCAGCCGGCCTAACAACTCGGTCAGGGCATCGAAATTCGACAATGCCGCCAGCATGGTCTCCTGGCTGCGCGTGCGCGACACCAGCCGCAGCTCGGCGCGCGTGACCACCCCGAGCGTGCCCTCGCTGCCGATGAACAACTGCTTCAGGTCGTAGCCGGCATTGTTCTTGAGCATGCGGTTCAGCGAGGTCAGCACGGTGCCATCGGCGAGAACCGCTTCGATGCCGAGCACCAGGTTGCGCATCATTCCGTAGCGCAGAACACGCAAGCCGCCGGCATTGGTGGAAATATTGCCGCCGACGGTTGCGCTGTCGCGCGCACCCAGGTCGAGGGGGAAAACCATGCCCCGCTCTTCAGCCGCGCGCTGCACCTGTCCGAGCTTGGCTCCGGCCTGCGCGCGCAGAGTCCGGCCAGGCACGTCAACGCGTTCGATGCCATTCATCGATTCGAGCGACAAAACGATATCGCTGGCATCGGCGTCGGCGCCATTCACCAGGCCGGTGAGCCCACCGTGGGTGACCACGGCCTGTCCGCGTGCATGACAAATCTTGAGTACCGCCGAAACCTGTTCGGTATTGCGGGGGCGCACGAGCAACTCGGAGTCCACTCGCCCGTGCCACAGTGTCCCGGCGCGTTCGCGTACGGCGGCGCCTTCGAGCATGCCCTGCTCGCCAACGATGGCACGCAATTCGGTCTTGAGTTCAGCCTGCAACATGCGGCTGTAAGGTAACGTGCCCCGCAGGCAGCCGCCATAACGGCGGCGACCCACGGGAATTAGTGAAGCGTTGGCTTCTGAATCCGTTCGCCGTCGGTTGCCGGGGCCTCGTTCGCCGGAAACAGCGCCTGATCGAGCGCATGCACATAGGTTGCGACGTTCACCGTGCCCGGCACCAGCACTCGACCGCCGAACAAGAGATTGGGCACGGTGCGCACGCCGAAGCCACGCAAGCGCTCCTCGCTGCCCGCCAACAAGGTTTCGCCTTCGCGGGTCTCGCGGAACGCCTGCAGCGTTTTCTCATCGAGCCCCGCCTCTGCGCCGATCTGCGCGAGCACCGCAACGTCGCCGATGTCCACTCCACGTTCGAAATACGCGCGGAATATCGCCGCGACAACATTCGCGTGCCGGCCATCATTGGAGGCAAGTTGAACGAGGCGATGCGCTTCAGAAGTGCTCGGCAGGGCTCCAAGCTTTTCGAAGTTGAATTCGAGTCCGAGCTCACGCCCTGCCTCCGCCAAGCTCTTCTCGGCAAAAGGAACACTGATGCCTTGCGGCAGCCGTTCGGCCAGATACTCGTGGAAGCTGCGCGGCGCGGCGTTGTTATTCATCGTGGCCATGCGAAACGGATGCCACCTGAGTCGCGTCTCGACGTCGCCCGACAGATTCCCGAGCGCGCGCGTGAGCTGCGCCATTCCCAGCCACGACCATGGGCAGGTGAAATCTGCGACTAGGTCGATGTCGAGCGTCCGCCGCAGGTCATTGGAGGATCGAATCGGTGTGTTCATGCGGCATATGTTGGTACGCCGCGGGCACGTTCAAGCGGTACTGCGATCTGCCCCGCGATTCGTTGCGCGATTCTGCACAAGGTTTGCATGAACCTGCTCGCTGATGCGGATGGCGGTCTCGAGTGCACGTAACCCATCATCACCTGACACGATTGGCCGCTTGTTGTTCTGGATGCAGTCGAGGAACGAATCGATTTCGCTCTTGAGAGCGTCTCCCGGTTCGAGATTCGCCTCCTCTATGCTCACAGGCAACTGCCCCGGCTGGGGTAACCCTTCGCGCTTGCGAATCAACGTCAGAATCTTCTGTTGCAGGTCGAGGGAAATGTACGCCGCATCTTCGAAGATACGAAGCTTGCGTTCGGTCTTGAGGCTCACCCGGCTCGCCGTAGTGTTGGCCACGCAGCCGTTCGCGAAACGAATGCGCGCGTTGGCAATGTCGATCTCGCCGGAAAAGACCGGCGTGCCGATGGCGTCGATACTCACAATCTCGCTCCTCGCCAGCGACTGCACTAGGTCGATGTCGTGGATCATGAGATCGAGCACGACATTCACGTCGGTGCCGCGCTCCTTGTAGGGCGCGAGCCGGACGCATTCCATGAAGCGCGGCGAGTGCAGGTACGGCTCCGCCGCGAGGACGGCGGCATTGAATCGCTCCAGGTGACCAACCTGCAGGATCCTGCCGAACTTCGCTGCCTGGGCGATCAGCGCTCTTGCCTGCTCGGGAGTTTCGGTGATTGGCTTCTCGACCAGCACATGGGCGCCGGCAGCGAGAAATGCCTCGGCGATCTCGAAGTGCGCCGGGGTGGGCGTCACGACGCTGACAGCGTCCACCTTTCCGAGCAAATCGCGGTAGTCGGCGACTCCCTGCGCGCCAACTTCGCCAGCAACCGCCTTGCGCACTTCTTCGCGGCCGTCGACCACGGCGATCAACTCGCATGCCGGCAGTTGTGCGTATTTCTGCGCATGAAAGCGGCCGAGATAGCCGACGCCGATCACTGCCGCCCGGATTTTGCTCATGCGCTATTATGCCCGCGCTTTCCCGCCGGCCGGCGGAACTACGGGGGCGATGGCGACTTTGTTCAACTGGTTCGTGCGCGCCCGCGACTACTACTTCGCGCTGCCGCGGTTCAAATTCGAAGCGATGACGCTCGGGCTCGCCGTGTTGGTCGGCCTGATCGTGATGCCGGCGCTCATCTACGTGCCGGGTTACTACATCCTCAAGCCCTACGCCAACGGCGGCCTGTTCGCACTGTACTTCGATTTCTACAAGGGCTTGGTCGAGCCGCGCCAGAGTTGCTGGATTGCGATGCTCGGCCCCTTCATTTTTCTGA
>JBDTSV010000007.1:0-14493 GCA_039930985.1 Pseudomonadota bacterium | reverse complement strand
GCCCACGCCCATCGATCGTTACAACCGGCCCGACCTGACTCCGCTCGAACGTTCCAGCGAAACAGTCGGCAAAGTGCTCAAGAAAGGCGACGTGGTGATCTATGAGTCCACCGTATACCCCGGGTGCACCGAGGAAATCTGCATTCCGATTCTCGAGCGCGAGTCGGGCCTCACGTTCAACAGGGATTTTTTCGCCGGCTACAGCCCTGAGCGCATTAATCCCGGCGACAAGGAACATCGTCTGCCGTCGATCAAGAAGGTCACCTCGGGGTCGACGCCCGAAGTCGCCGAGTTCGTCGACAGTCTTTACCGCACCATCGTGCGCGCCGGCACGCACCAGGCGTCGAGCATTCGCGTTGCCGAAGCCGCCAAGGTCATCGAGAACACACAGCGCGACGTGAACATCGCACTCATCAACGAACTGGCTTTGATCTTCAACCGCCTCGGCATCGACACCGAAGAAGTGTTGCTGGCCGCGGGCAGCAAGTGGAACTTCCTGCCATTCCGCCCAGGCCTGGTCGGTGGCCATTGCATCGGCGTGGATCCTTATTACCTGACGCACAAGGCGCAGGAGATCGGCTTTCATCCCGAGATGATCCTCGCCGGCCGGCGCATGAACGACAGCATGGCCAACTACGTGGCCGGGCAGGTCGTGAAGCTCATGTCCGGCAAGAAGATCCTCGTCAAGGGGTCGCGCATCCTGGTGCTGGGGCTCACGTTCAAGGAGAACTGCCCGGACCTGCGCAATTCCAAGGTTGCCGACGTGGTGCGTGAGCTCAAGAACTACGGCGCCCGGGTCGACGTCTACGATCCGTGGATCGATCGCGCTGAGGCCAAGCATGAATACGGAATCCGTCCGGTCACGAAATTGCGCGATGGCGCCTATGACGCCGCGGTGCTGGCCGTTGGCCACAAGGAATTCCGCGATCGCGGCATCGGCAGCGTGCGCAAGGCCTGCAAGAAGAACCACGTGGTGTACGACATCAAATATATTTTCCCCGCCTCCCAGGTCGATGGACGGCTGTAAACACACATGAAAATCCTGCTCACCGGCGCCGCCGGATTCATTGGCTATCACGTCGCGCAAAAGCTGCTCGCACGAGGCGATGAAATCGTCGGTCTCGACAACCTCAACGATTACTACGACCCGAACTTGAAGCGCGCGCGCCTCGCCATCCTCGAGCGTCAGGCGAAATTCCGCTTCGTGAAGATGGACCTGGCCGACAAGGGCGGGATGAAGGCGCTGTTTGCGCGCGAAAAGTTTCCGCGCGTCATTCACCTGGCCGCGCAGGCCGGTGTGCGTTATTCGCTCGAGCACCCGCAGGCTTACATCGACAGCAATGTCACGGGCACATTGAACGTGCTCGAAGGCTGCCGCCATAACAACGCCGAGCACCTGGTGTTCGCCTCGACCAGTTCGGTGTACGGCCTCAACACCAACATGCCGTTCTCGGTGCACCGCGGCGTCGATCACCCGCTGTCGCTGTACGCGTCCACGAAGCGCGCCAACGAACTCATGGCGCACAACTACGCGGCGCTGTTCAAACTACCGGTGACCGGCCTGCGTTTCTTCACGGTCTACGGCCCCTGGGGCCGGCCGGATATGGCGCTGTTCCTGTTCACCAAGAACATTCTCGAGGGCAAGCCCATCGACGTGTTCAATCACGGGCACCACAAGCGCGACTTCACCTTCGTCGATGACATCGCCGAGGGCGTGGTGCGCACCTGCGATCGTCCGGCCACGCCTAACAATGACTGGAGCGGCCACAGTCCGGACCCGGCCACCAGCAGCGCGCCGTTCCGCATCTACAACATCGGCAATAACGCGCCCGTGGAATTGTCGCGCTACATAGAAGTGCTCGAAGAATGTCTCGGCAAGAAGGCCGTCAAGAACCTGCTGCCGCTGCAGCCTGGCGACGTGCCCGATACCTTTGCCGATGTCGAAGACCTGGTTCGCGATGTCGGCTACAAGCCGGCGACGCCGGTGGAGGTGGGCATCCGTCGTTTCGTCGATTGGTACCTGGAGTACTACAAGAGCAACGCGCAGCCGCCGACCAAGGTGACCAACCTCGGCTGATCGGTTTACAGTGCGGACCGTGAAAGTCCCACTCCTTGATCTCAAGCCCCAGTACCGCGCGCTCAAGTCCGAACTCGACGCCGCGCTGCTGCGCGTCGCGGAATCCCAGTACTTCATCCTCGGGCCGGAAGTGAAAGCGTTCGAAGCCGCCACCGCGGCCTATTCCGGCTGCAAGTTCGGCATCGGTATTTCGTCGGGCACCGACGCGCTGCTGGTCGCGCTCATGGCGCTCGATATCGGCGCCGGCGACGAAGTGCTCACCAGTCCGTACACCTTCTTCGCCACCGCCGGAACCATCGCGCGCGTGGGAGCGCGCCCGACATTCGTCGACATCGAGCCCGAGACCTTCAACATTTCCGTGGCCGCGCTCGAACAATTCATTGAGTCCCGCTGCGAGACGCGCAGTGGTGTCTTGTTCAATCGCAACACCGGCGGCCGCGTGCGCGCCATCATGCCGGTGCATCTGTACGGCCAGATGGCTGACATGACGCGGATCAAGGCGATCGCCCAGCGTCACCAGCTGGCCATCATCGAAGACGCCGCGCAGGCCATCGGCTCCGAAGACAAACTCGGCCGGCGCGCCTGTTCCATCGGCGATATCGGCTGCCTGTCGTTTTTCCCGACCAAGAATCTCGGTGCGTTCGGCGATGCCGGCATGTGCGTCACCAACGATGAAAAGCTCGCGGCGAAGCTCGCCAAGCTGCGCGTGCACGGCATGGAGCCGAAGTACTACCACGAGCTCATCGGCGGCAATTTCCGGCTCGACGAAATCCAGGCCGCGGTGCTCAACGTGAAGCTGCCGCACCTCGATTCCTGGAGCGAAGCACGCCGGCGAAACGCAGTGTTCTACGACCAGGCGTTCGCGGCGGCGGGGCTGGGCGGCAGGGTGGTGACCCCGCCGCTGGCGCCCAGCGGCGCACGCCACATCTACAACCAGTACTGCGTGCGGGTCGAGCGGCGAGACGCATTGCGCAGCTGGCTTACCGAGCAAGGCGTCGGTGCAGAGATCTATTACCCGCTGCCACTGCACATGCAGCAGTGTTTCGCCTACCTGGGACACAAACCGCAGGACTTTCCCGAAAGCTTGCGGGCCTCGCAGGAAACCCTGGCGCTGCCGATCTATCCGGAGCTGTCGGAGTCGCAACTCCAATACGTTGTCGATACCATCGCCGGCCTGTTTCGAAAGTAGCACCAGTCCCCGATGGCCCACGACAATCTGACCGCCGCCTGGCGTACCTTGCAGGCGCGCGCTGCCGAAACCCGCGGCGTCGGCTTGCGCGCGTTACGCGATGCGGATCCTGCCCGGGGAACGCGCTTCGCGCGCGAGGCCTGCGGGCTGTACCTCGATTTTTCGCGCCAGCGCGTCGACGATGACGGTCTGCGCCTGCTCGAGAGCGTGGCCGACGCGGCCGGACTTCGCCCGCGCATCGAGGCGATGTGGCGCGGCGAATCCATCAACACCACCGAAGGCCGCGCGGTGCTGCATACGGCGCTACGCGTGCCGGGCGTCTCGGCCGATGGGCCGGGAGGCGAGGACATCGCGCGCCAGGTGCTCGCGGAACGCGAACGCATGCTGTCATTCGCCGAAAACGTCCGCGCGGGGGTGGTGCGGGGATCGGGCGGCGCCCGTTTCGCCACGGTCATCAATATCGGCATTGGCGGGTCGGATCTCGGGCCGGCCATGGCGGTCCAGGCGCTGCATCCCTTGACCGCGAACGCGCCGAGCGTTCGCTTCGTATCCAACGTCGACGGGACGGATCTCGCCAATGCGCTCGAAGACGCCGACGCGTCGCGCACGCTGTTCATCGTCGCCTCCAAAACCTTCAGCACGCAGGAAACCCTGGCCAATGCGCGCACCGCACGCCACTGGCTCGCGGCCGAGCTCGGCGAAGCCGCTGTTCCGGCGCATTTCGCCGCGGTCTCGACCAACGCGCAGGCGATGGATTCGTTCGGCATCAACCCTAACTACCGCTTCATGATGTGGGACTGGGTCGGCGGCCGCTATTCGCTGTGGTCGTCGATCGGCGTCTCGCTGGCCATCGCCATCGGCCGCGCCGGGTTCACCGAGTTCCTCGCCGGCGCGCATGCGCTCGACGAGCATTTCCGCAGCGCGCCGTGGGATCGCAACCTGCCTGCACTCATGGGCTTGTTAGGCGTGTGGAACATAAACTGCCTGGAGCTGCCGACGCTTGCCGTGCTTCCTTATGACGGCCGTCTCGGGCGGTTTCCCGCCTACCTCCAGCAGCTCGACATGGAGAGCAATGGCAAGTCGGTGAATCTGGCGGGTCAGCCCCTGCAACATTCAACCGCACCGGTAATCTGGGGCGAGGCTGGCAACAACGCGCAGCACTCCTTCTTCCAGATGCTGCATCAGGGCACGCCGCGCGCCGCGCTCGACCTTCTGTTGCCGGCCCGCTCGTCCTGCGACAACCCGGCCCAGGCCGAACTTGCGATCGGCAATTGCCTCGCACAGGCCGAAGCATTCGCGTTTGGCTACTCGATGGAGCAGGCCACCGCCGAACTCGAGACGCGCAAGCTTCCGGCGGAGCGAATCGAACTTCTCGCGCGCCACAAGGTCCATGCGGGCAACCGGCCGGTCAGTGTGCTCGCCTTCGAGCGACTCGACGCCCGCACGCTCGGCAGTCTGATCGCGCTGTACGAACACAAGATATTCACGCAGAGCGTGATCTGGGGCATCAATGCGTTCGATCAGTGGGGAGTGGAGCTTGGCAAGAAAATGTGTGACGAAGTGTTGCCGCTGGTGCGCGACGCCGATGCAGCCGTTGGCACGCACAGCATGTTGAAACCGTTGCTCGCGCGCCTGGCCCAGTGGCGCTCCTGATGCGTCGGCACATCAAAACCGGCGCCATCGTCGTGATTCTGGGCGCCATGCTGTGCACTGTCGCGGCTGCACCCGCTGCTGCGGATGCCGGGTGGTTCGAGTCGGGCGATACGCTGCTGCGCATGGATCTGCAGCTGCTCAATGACGCCGAAGTCATCCGCTTGCCGCTGGCTCAGTGGCCGTTGCCGCGAGCGGCCGTGGAATACGCGCTGGCGAACGCCCGGGAACATTTGGCGACGAATGCTGCGGTCAGCACGGCGCTCGAGCGCGTGCGCGGGCGCATCGCCATCGACTCGCGGCGCGGCGTCGCGTTGGACGCTTCGCTCACCGCCGGCGAGCCGGGCCTGCTGCGTGACTTCGACACGCTCGGCCGCGAGGACGCGGAACTCCGCGCCGGTGCGAGGTATACCGGCGATCGCTTCGCGGTTTCGCTCAACCTCACCGAGGCGGCCGATCCCGCCGACGGCCATGGCCTGCGCCTCGATGGTTCGCATGCGACGGTGCAGCTCGGCAACTGGCTGTTGAGCGCGGGCTCGCTCGACCGATGGTGGGGCCCATCGCATGAAAGTAGTTTGATCCTGTCCAACAATGCGCGGCCAATGCCGACGCTCCAGGTGGAACGTGCAGTCCCCCGGCCATTCGAAACCCGCTGGCTGAGCTGGCTCGGGCCATGGCGCTTCAATTTCGGCCTCAGTCGAATGGAAAACGAGCGACAGGACATTGACGCGCCGCTGTTCATGGCCTGGCGCGTCGAGGTGATGCCGCTCAAGAATCTGGAACTGGGGTTTTCCCGCACCGCCCAGTTTTGCGGCAAACAGCTCGAATGCAATCTGAACGTATTCGGCAACCTGCTTGCCGGCAACGACAACGTCGGCATCGACGCGACCGCGGCGAATGAGCCGGGCAACCAGATGGCGGGCTTCGATGTCCGCTGGGCATCGCCGATCGGCAACTGGCCCTATGCGGTCTACTCGCAGATGATCGGCGAGGACGAGTCGAGCTACACCCCGGCGAAGTACCTCATGCAGCTGGGCGCCGAGGCATGGAAGCCGTTCGGCGATGGGAGTCTCTTGCTGGTCTTTGCCGAGTACACTTCGACCACCTGTTCGGCGAATTCACACAGCGGGCCCTATTACCACTGCGCCTATTCGCAAGGACGATTCAATTTCGAAGGCTATCGATATCACGGCCGCGTCGTCGGGTACACGACCGACAGCGACTCGGAGACCTATTCGCTGGGCGCCACTTATTCGACGCCGGGCGGCGACCTGTGGTCGGCGACGGCGCGCACCTCGAGTCTCAACCGCAAAACCGACGGTCACAATACCGTGGCCCTCAGGCCAACTAACTACTCGGCCCTCGAGCTCGGGTGGAAGACGCGCTTGTTAGGCGAGAAAATCTCAGTGGATCTCGGCGCGGAATCCGTCGAGCCCAGAGGCTTCGGGCGCAAGGTCGAGGCGTTCGGTTTCATCGGCTGGCGCCACGAATTTCGGCCGTGAACGTTTTTCGGGCAGCGGCAATCGCGCTGGGATTGATCGCGGGTGCGTCGCTCACGACCGCCAGAGCCGATCCGTGGCTGGCGCCGGGCAGCGACTCGCTTCGCAGTGACATTCAACTACTCGCCGACGCCTACGTTCTGCGCGGGCCAACGACGACCTGGCCTGTGTCCTGGCCCGATATCGCCCGCGATGCACTCGCCGCCTCGGTCGACGGTCTCGATGCGGCAACTGCCGCCGCGCTGTTGCGGGTGCAGCGACTGGCAAGGGCAGCATCCACGCCGGGTTTTGCCGGGGCTGGAGTCCGTGCGTCCGCATCTCACGAGCCAGTCCAGCTTCGAGGCTTTGCCGACACTCCGCGCGAGGAGGGGGAGGTCGCGTTGCGCGCGAGCTGGTTCAGCAACCATCTGGCTGCCAACCTGCAGGGCGCGTTGGTTGCAGATCCCGATGACCGCAAGAAATTCCGGCCGGATGGAACCTACCTCGGGGTGAACGTCGGTAATTTCATGATCTCAGCGGGCTACATGGAACGCTGGTGGGGGCCAGGCTGGGAAGGCAGCCTCATCCTGTCGACGAATGCCCGTCCCATTCCGAGTGTCACCCTCGAACGCAATTACACCGACCCATTCAAGACGCGTTGGCTTTCGTGGATCGGACCCTGGCGCGCGAGCATCGCCGTGGGGCAAACCGAGGGGACTGATGTCGCCGTACCCGACGTACGTTTCCTGGCGGCACGGGTCAATTTCAAGCCGCGCCCGTGGCTGGAGTTTGGACTTACTCGTACGGCGCAATGGTGCGGCGGCAATCGTCCTTGTGGCTGGCGCACGTTCGCTGACATGCTGTTGGGGAAGGACAATCAGGAAGATCCGCTCGCCAACGACGAGCCGGGTAACCAGATGGCGGGGTACGACCTGCGCTTGAGGTCGCCGTGGCGCGCCCTTCCGTTGGCGTTCTACACCCAGTGGATAGGCGAGGACGAGGCGGGCAACCTGCCGAGCAAATTCCTGGGATTGTTTGGCGTGGAGACCTGGGCCTCGACGCGTTTGGGCGGCTGGCGTTTCCATGCCGAATATGCCGACACCGCCTGCATGTTCACGCGCCAGGAACCGGAATTCAACTGCGCCTATCGCAACAGCCTTTATCCACAGGGCTACACATATCGCGGCCGCGTGATCGGCCATTCCATGGACAACGACAGCCGCATGTACTCGTTCGGCGCGCATTTGGCGCGTAACAACGGCGATGCCGCGAGCGTTACCGCACGGCGCGTCGAATTCAATCGCGACGGCACGGGCTACCATGCATTTGGCGGCGCCCGCTCGGTTCTCGACAATGTAGAATTGCGCTACTCGCACCCCTTCGGTTTTGGAAATCTCGGGGTCGGAGTCGGGTATGACAAATTCGATACCGAGGATGCGCGCACCGGCGCGCGTGCATTTGTGACCTTTCAACAAGGATTCTGATGCTCAGGGGAAGTTTGTTAACGGCGGCCGTGCTCTGCTTGTCGGGAGCCGTGTTTGCGCAACAGCCGACGCAGGAACAGCTCGACATGCTGCGGAATCTCACGCCGGAGCAGCGCGCGGCTCTCGAGCAACGCGTCGGCGCCGCGGACGACAACCAGACCAACGCTCCCATGCCGGGTCAGGACAAGCGCGTTGCCACGCCCGACGACGCGGTTCAACCGCTTCCGGCCGATGAAGAAGGCCGCCAGGAGTTGATCGAAGCGCGCCGGCTCATTCTGCGCGGCGATGATTCCGTCGTTATCGAGCTGGATTTCGCGCGGGCGGCGAATGGGCAACCGGTCAGCGTGTCGGGCGCGGGCCCGGGCACGGCGTCGCGCGCCGGCCAGCCAGGGCCGAATGACGGCGCCGCCATGCAGAACGTCACGCCGGGCAGCGAATTGACGGAGGCAGACATCGATCGGCTCACCAAGCTGCGTGAAGTCATCCGCTCCCGCAATCCCTATCGCCTCACTCGCGAAGGATTTTTGCAACTACCGGGTTTTGCTCCTATCCCTCTTGGCGGCCTCACTGAAGAACAGGCCACTTTGCGATTGTCCGTCGTGATTGAACTGCGCGATCTGGGTCTGCGCGTTCGCCGGCTGCCACTGCGCAAGACAGGGGTTGAAGCGCTCAAGCCTTTTGGCTACGACCTTTTCGATCGCGCCCCCACCACGTTCGCTCCCGTCACCGACGTTCCAGTGCCATCCGACTACGTGGTGGGTCCGGGTGACAAAATCGAAGTGCAGCTCTATGGCAGCCAGAATCGCACCGTGCAACTCACGGTGGGCCGCGACGGACGCATCAGCTTTCCCGAGCTCGGTCCCATTTCGGTGGGCGGGCAGTCGTTCTCCGCAGTCAAATCGTCGATCGAGGCGCGCGTCGAGCGCCAGATGATAGGCGTGCGCGCCAGCGTGTCGGTCGGCGATACGCGCACCATCCGTGTGTTCGTGCTGGGCGAGGCGCGACGTCCGGGCTCCTACACCATCAGTGGCCTCGGCACGATCACCTCGGCGCTGTTCGCCGCGGGCGGCGTGCGTCCTATAGGCTCGCTGCGCAATGTAGAACTCAAACGCAATGGCGCCGTGGTGCGGCGCTTCGATCTCTATGACATGTTGTTGCGTGGCGACACCACCGACGACGCCAAACTACTGCCGGGCGACGTCGTGTTCATTCCGCCGGTGGGTCCGGTCGCGAGCGTCGATGGCGAAGTGCGCCGTCCCGCGATCTACGAAATTCGGGGCGAGACCACGGTCGACAGTGTGTTGAGCCTCGCCGGCGGACTCACTCCGGACGCCGATGCGAGTCGGGTTGCGCTCACGCGCATCGACGCGGGCGGCAGCCGCAACGTGTTGTCGGTGAATCTCGGTGCGCCGGCCGCGTCCCAATCCATCCGCAACGGCGATCTCCTGCAGGTCGCGCGCCTGTCGCCCACGGTCGACGGCATCGTGGTCGAAGGGCACGTGCACGCGCCCGGCGCGTTTGCATATCGGGAAGGCGTCCGGCTCGCCGACGTGTTGCGCTCGGTCGACGATCTCAAGTCCAATGCCGACATTCACTACATTCTGATCCGCCGCGAGTTGCCGCCGGACCGGCGCGTCACTGTTCTGTCGGCGGATCTCACCGCAGCGATCACCGCCCCCGAGTCCGCCGCGAACACGATCTTGATGCCGCGCGATCGCATCACCGTTTTCGATGTCGAAACGAGCCGCGAACGCGTGATACGCCCGCTCCTCGACGAGCTGAAGCTTCAGGCAGATTTCCAGAATCCCACCGGGCTGGTGCACATCGACGGCCGTGCGAAACTACCGGGTGACTATCCGCTGGAGCATGGCATGACGGTGCGCGATCTCGTGCGCGCCGGCGGCAGCCTTTCAGACGCGGCCTACGGAGGACGTGCCGAACTGACACGCTACAAGGTCGTCGATGGCGAGTCGCGGCGCACCGAGCTCGTCGAACTCGATCTTGCCGCGGCCATGCGCGGCGACGCGAGCGCCAACCTCCTGTTGTTGCCATTCGACAACCTCAATATCAAGGAGATGCCGGACTGGCGCGAGCAGGAAGTGGTGCAGATTCTCGGTGAAGTGCGCTTTCCGGGCCGCTACGCGATCTCGCGCGGCGAGACGTTGAAGTCGGTACTGACTCGCGCTGGAGGACTTTCCGACCTCGCGTTTCCAGCGGGCAGCGTATTTACCCGCAAGGAATTGCGCGAGCGCGAACAGCAGCAAGTCGATGTTCTCACCGAACGGCTGCAGAAAGATCTCGCCATCATGGCGCTGCAGGGCGCGGCCGCTAACCAGACGCAGTCCGGTACTGCCCTCAGTGTCGGGCAGACATTGATGACGCAACTTCGCGCTTCCAAGGCAGTTGGTCGGCTCGTCATCAACTTGCCGCGTCTGGTCGCGAGCCAGGATACGAAGCAGGACATTTTGCTTCGCGACGGCGACAGCCTCGTCATTCCAAAACTTCGGCAAGAGGTCACGGTGATTGGTGAAGTGCAAAGCCCGACTTCGCACCTCTATCAGTCCGAACGTACGCGCGACGACTACATTGCACTGAGCGGCGGCATGACCCGCAAGGCTGACAAGAGCAAGGTGTACGTGGTTCGAGCTGACGGCACCGTCATCGCGAGCAATGGCACCGGCTGGTTCAGTCGGAGTGCCCAAGTCGGCATAGGCCCAGGCGATACGGTAGTCGTCCCGCTCGACACGGAGCGCATGCCCGCTCTGCCGTTCTGGCAGGCGGTCACGCAAATCATTTACAACCTGGCGATTTCTGCCGCAGCCGTAAATTCCTTTTGAGCGTTGACGTTTATCTCATTGACACGTAAGGGATCCGTCTCTAGACTGCGCCGCGTTCAATGACTGAACGCAACCGAAATAGTGGCTTTGGTGCAGTGCGCTAAGACTGAGACCTCGTCATGCCGGCACTGGTTTCTCATTCTGACCAAACCCGCGGGCGAGCAGCTGGCCGAGGTTGAGCTGGCGCGGCAGGGTTTTCACGTCTATTACCCGCGCCTGCAGCGCCAGGCGCGCCACCGTGGCCGGTTGATCGAGCGCGTGGTGGCACTGTTCCCACGTTATCTGTTCGTTCGGCTGGACGTTGGTGGTCAGGCCTCAGCGCCTATCCGCTCCACGCGCGGAGTGTCGAACATCGTGAGGTTCGGCGAAGACGCGACCATCGTGCCGGATGCCGTAGTCGAATCGCTGATGCGCCGCGCCGATCCGAAATCCGGTTTGCACCGCATCGAACGGCCCACGCTGCAACCAGGGGCGCGCGTGAACGTCGTCGGTGGCGCATTCGACGGGCTCGACGGCATATATGAGCGCGAGGCCGGCGACCAGCGATCCGTCATCCTGCTGTCGTTGTTAGGTCGCAATACCCCGGTGCGCGTCAGCTCGGCTTTCCTGGAGCGCGCGGCATGAGTACGCACATGCACTACAAGCTCATGCGGCTGCTCGATGAAAACCCGGGCATGAGCCAGCGCGATGCCGCCCGCGAACTCGGAGTAAGCCTCGGCAAGATCAACTACTGCCTGCGCGCGCTCATGGGTCGCGGTTGGGTGAAAGCGGCGAACTTCAAGAACAGCCAGAACAAGGCCGCCTATCTATACATGCTCACGCCGAATGGCATCGCCGGAAAGGCAAACCTCGCGGTGGAGTATCTGAAGGAGAAGGTCGGCGAGTACGAGGCGTTGCGCATCGAGATCGAGCGCATGCAGCGGGAGACTCGTTCCGACTCCGAACGCTGAACGGCCCGTTGTGGGCGTTTTTGGCGTCAATGCGGAATGCGGGGCGATGAGCCACTGCAGGCGGTAGCGTGCGTGACTGGCGGCAAAGGCGGTAACAATGAATGACAACTACAAATCCGGCGTCGCGAGCGATTCGGAGATCGACATGGTCTCTATGTTGGCTGTGTTGTGGCGCTACAAATGGCTGGTGGCCGGTGTCGCGCTCGCCAGCGCGTTGATCGCGGTGTGGCTGGCAATGACCACGCCATTCGTCTACCGCGCCGATGTCACCATCACGCCGGTGTCGAGCGGCGACAACGGCATGGGTGCTCTCGGCGGGCGGCTCGGCAGTCTCGCGGGCCTCGCCGGGGTCAGCCTACCCTCGGGCGGCCCGACACAGGAATCACTGGCGGTGCTGCGCTCCCGGCACCTCACCGAGATTTTCCTGGCGCGCTACAAGCTGCAAGATCGGATTCTCGGTAACGCCGCCAAGCAAAGTCTATGGCTCGCGGTCGACCGATTCCGCCAGGTCGTATTGTCGTTTCGCCAGGAGAAGGAAAGCGGCACCACCATCGTCTCGATGCAATGGAAGGACCCGGCGGAGGCGGCGAAGTGGGCCAATGCGTACGTGGCGCTCGCGAACGAGATCCTGCGAAACCGGGCGATCGAGGATTCGACGCGCAACATCAAGTTCCTCAATGAGCAGATTTCCAAAACCTCAGTGATCGAGATCCAGAAAGTGATGTTTGGACTCGTCGAAAACGAAACCAAGAATCACATGCTCGCGAGCACCCGCGAGGAGTACGCATTCACGGTCGTCGATCCGGCGGCAACACCTGAATCCCGCGTCTGGCCGCGTCGCGGTGTCATGGTGCTGACCGGCTTGGGCCTCGGCATCGGGTTCGGCGCCTTCCTTGCGCTGGGCCTCAATTTCTGGCGCCGGCATCGCAAGGCACTGGCGACGTGAAGCCTTCGGGCGACCTGATCTCGCTGCTGCGACGGCTCTGGATACACCTGGGGCCGCGCCGGCGTTCGCAGTTCCTGTTGCTGCTCGGACTCATGGTCGTGAGTGTGCTCGCCGAAATCGTCAGCCTCTCGGCCGTGATTCCGTTCATCGGAGCTCTCGCTGTGCCGGAAAAGGTACTCGAGTACCGCGTCGTGGCCTGGTTCGCCAGACTCATCGGCGCCAGCACCACCCAGCAGATATTGCTCCCGCTCACCATCGTTTTCGCGGTGGTCTCGGTCATCGCCGGCGCAATACGCCTGTTGTTCATCTGGGCGAGTACGCGCTTCACGTTCGCCACCGGTGCCGACCTCAGCATCGAGGTCTATCGCCGAACCTTGTATCAGCCCTACGAAGTTCACATCCGGCGCAGCAGTAGCGAAGTCATCAGCGGTATTGCCACCAAAGTGGGCGGGACCATGTTGGGGGTGGTGCTGCCGATGACCGTGCTCATAAGTCAGGGACTTCTCATCGTCGCCATCATGGCGACGCTGTTGGCCATCGACCCGGTCGTGGCGATTGTCGCGGCGCTCGGATTCGGCAGCGCCTATGCGATTGTCACGTGGCTCACCAACGCCAGCCTGCGCCACAACGGGCGCTCGATCGCCGCTGAACAGACGCATGTCATCAAGGCGCTGCAGGAAGGTCTGGGTGGAATCCGCGATGTCCTGCTCGATGGTTCACAGGCTTTCTATAGCGAGATCTACCAGCGCGCCGACCGTCTTCTGCGGCGCGCCCAGGGGAACAACATCTTCATTGCACAGAGCCCGAAGCCGATGATCGAAGCGTTCGGCATGGTGCTCATCGCCGGCCTCGCCTATGGCTTGAGCGCGCGGCCCGGAGGCCTTGCCGAAGGATTGACCACGCTCGCAGTGCTGGCGCTTGGAGCGCAGCGGCTGCTTCCCGCATTGCAGTCGACCTACGCATCCTGGGCAAGCATGATCGGCAGCGAAGCCGTGCTCGCCGACACCATCGAGCTGCTCGACCAGCCGCTCGACCAAGAATTGCTGCGGCCGGCTCCTTCGCCGCTGGTGCTGGAGCGGTCGATAGAGTTCAACGCCGTGCGCTACCGTTACGCGGCGGACGGTCCCTGGGCCCTCGACGGTCTCACGCTCAGCATCCCGCGAGGCGCGCGGGTGGGCATCGTCGGCGGAACGGGCGGCGGCAAAAGCACCACCATGGATCTGCTCATGGGCCTGCTGCGGCCTTCCGCGGGCGAGGTGGTCATCGACGGGCTGCCTCTCGACCGCTCGCGCGTGCGTGCCTGGCAGCGCGCCATCGCCCACGTTCCGCAGACTATCTACCTGACCGACGCGACGCTTGCCGAGAATATCGCGCTCGGCGAGTCGCGCGACAAGATCGACATCGAGCGTGTGAAGATCGCGGCGCAGCGCGCGCACATCGCCGAACTCATCGAGAGCCGGCCCCGGGGGTACGACGAGATCGTGGGCGAGCGCGGCGTGCGACTGTCGGGCGGCCAGCGCCAGCGCATCGGCATCGCGCGTGCGTTATACAAACAAGCCAGCGTGCTCGTGCTCGACGAAGCCACCAGCGCGCTCGACAACGTCACCGAACGTTCGGTCATGGACGCCATCGACAGCCTCGATCGCGGCCTCACGATCCTGGTCATCGCCCATCGTCTCACTACCGTACGGCGGTGCGATTTCATCGTGCAGATTGAGGGCGGCCGCGTGGCCGCTCAGGGTACCTACGAGGCACTGCTCGAATCGAGCCCCAGTTTTCGCCAGATGGCCCACGCCGTCCCTTCCTGATTCCGGACAAAAACCGCATGTTCAACGACAAATCGATCCTCATCACCGGCGGCACGGGTTCGTTCGGCAAGCAA
>JBDTSV010000006.1:0-58822 GCA_039930985.1 Pseudomonadota bacterium | reverse complement strand
ACACGTGTGGAACGAGCGCCGCCCATATTCCCCCTATCTGTTCGGTTTCGTGGCGGGCGATTTCGCGCTCGCGAAGCAGCGCTATCGAAACACCGAATTGCTGTATCTCGCCTCTGGCGTCAGCAAGAGCGAACTACTGCATTCGTTCGCTCCCACGGCCGACATGGTGAAATTCTTCGAGCAGAAGGCCGGTGCCGACATTCCCCAGCGGCGCTATGCGCAGATGCTCGTGCCCGGAGATGTTGCCCAGGAGGCGGTGAATTTTTCCCTGATCGGTGCCGAGCTGCTGGGTGCCATCGCCGCCGATCCCCAGGAAGATTGGGTCATCGCGCATGAACTGGCGCATCAATGGTGGGGGAACGCTATCACGTGCGTCGATCTCTCGCAGTTCTGGCTCAACGAAGGCATCACGGTCTTCATGGTGGCCGCGTGGAAGGAAAGCCGGTGGGGCCCCGACGCCTATGATCGTGAGATGGAGCTTGCGCGGCAGCGTGTGGCAACGGCAAGGGCGGCTGGAGTGGATCGCAAGCTCACCAGCCGTGAGCGCTATCCGTCGCTTCCACTGAGGCGGGCAATCCAGTATTCCAAGGGCGCGCTCTTCATGAATCGCCTTCGTCAAGAGCTGGGCGACGAACTCTTCTGGCGGGCTTTCAAGGCGTACACGCGGGAATATCTCGGCAAAGTCGTCACCAGTCGAGACTTGCAGCGCACCTTTGAAAAAACTGCCCGACGCGACCTTTCGCGATTGTTCGAGGAGTGGGTTTACGACCGCGCCGATTTCGTCTCCCACTGACAACGAGCGGCCAGACTCGGCTACGATCAAAGGCATCATGCGCGAGATCCTTTCGCTGCTCGTTCTGTTTGTCGTGGCCGCGCAGGCGCGCGCCGACGGCGGCATCTTCGTGGGCACCACGCCGTGTGGTGCGCCGGTGCGTGCGTTCCTCGGCATTGGATCCCGGGAAAAATGCGATTCGGTGCACTGGGATTTGGGGCTGGCGCTGAGGGTCAACCGCACCACCGGTCCCAATCTGGTGGCGACCGTGGAATACGGTGAAGCCGGCAAGAGTCTCCGGAAACTCAAGCGCGAAGGGCTGTGGACTGCTGCCGTCGGAACGCCGGAACATCCTGGCGCTGCCGTTTATCAGCTCACGCGCGGCAAGGCCAAGCTGGCGTTGTGGAAAGTCACTGATGAAACGGTCCATCTGCTGAATGCCAAACGGCAACTGCTGGTCGGCAACGCTGACCGGGGATATGCACTCAGCGTCGCACTCGCCAATCAGCCGCCCGCTCGTCCGGGCCCGCGGCGCTACCTGCAATACAAGCCGTCGCAATACGCCTCCGGACCTCAGGTGTACGGAATTTTCGAGGGCACCACGCCGTGTGACCTTGCGCAGGTCATCGCCATTCCGGTCGCTGCCCCGTGCGACGCGATCAATTGGCGCCTCACATTGTTCCAGGATGCCGTCACGCACGTTCCGACGCGTTATCGGCTGGAAAGCGGGCTGTTCCCGATAGCGTCGCGCGAGGGCGCGATCACGATGTTGCCGGGAACTCGCTTCGACGCGACCGCCAAAGTCGTGCGCCTCGAGCCGGCCGAAGGCACCCAGCCGCTGTACCTGATGCGTGGCGACGAAAACGTGCTGTTCTTTCTGGACCAGGCGGGCAAGCTCGGCTTTGGCAATCGCGACTACAACTACACGCTCAATCGTCGCTCCGGCAATTGAAGCTGCTAGCGCCTGGCCGACGCCAGGTGCCGTTCGTCGATGAAGCGAATCAGCTTTTCGGCGATCTTGTCTTCATCGGCCAACGACGGATGCCAATGGCAGCCGGTCATCTCGAGGCCATCGATGGCAATGAACGCGACTCTGTTGTCGCCGGTAGATTGCAACTGCGCGGCCACCTTGCCCGCTTCCTGCGCTATCTCATGCTCGGCCATGTCGGTCGCCCACAGGATGATGAATGCGTGCGGGTTCCTGGCGCGCAGGTCCTCGACGAACTTCACGTAGGTTGCTTCAAAGTCCGCGTGCAGTTCGTCACGCGTCCGCCACTTTTCACCTGCTTTGAGCGGCGTCGAAAAATCGTTGGTGCCGAGCGCGATGACGATGATCTGCGGTTGCCACGCGGTGGCGACGTAGCGTGCCGTGTGATTCAGCAGAACGAATGGATAGGCCACCGGCAGCGGGTCGCCTGCGCTGCCGTCGTAATTGCGCACGATGCCGCGTCCGGAAATCGCGTTGACCTGATAGTCGGCGCCGTAGTGTTCCGCGATTTTGGGCGCGAAGGTCTGCGAGTTGTCGGTCGTCGCCCAGACTTCATCATTAGTGCAATCGCGGGATTTCGAAGTGTTGCCGTAACCGACCGTGTGCGAATCGCCGATGAATTCGATCTGGCGTTTGCGCGGCGCCATGGCCAGTTTCTTCACGCCTGCGGGTAATGGAAAGCCGCCAAACGTGTTGGGGGCGGACTGACTCTCGGTCACCGAGTTGATGCGCACGGTGTGTTCGCCATCAGTCAGACCATCGATCAGATAGCTTCCCGCCGCCGGCTTTACCAGCGTCCCTATGGATTTGCCGTCGACGAGCACGTGCAGAATCACGTCGCCCGGTCCGATCTTGAAGTAAACGCTGCGCCCTTTGAACTTCGACTCGAAGTAGAGGCCGGGCCATTGGTATGCGCCGCCCGCGGCGATTCGGCCGGCGATATGAGCGGGCAAGGTTTTCGTGCTCCCGGGCGAGGTCGCGATGGGCGCCAAGCGAGGTTCGCCGAGCGCCACGACCGACAACAACGCGGAGCCAAGCCACGCAGCGGTGCGCCAATTTCGAAATACGTGCATCTTCGTCTCGCTGCTTGCGTGTGGGTGCCCAGGATTTTGCACTGCGCGCGCCCAGGTTGTAAGGAAAGCGACGCATCGTTGACTACCTGAATATGCCGCCACGCATGATCTCAACTCCCCTCGACCTGGCCTCTGACCCTGATACCGCCAGTCTGGAGGTATTGTTCGAGAAGGTAGCGGCGGAATTCGCCGCGCCACTGACTCGTCTCGCGCGGGCCCACGAAGCGGACACGCATCTACAGCAGGATCTTCTGCAGGAGATTCACATCGCGCTGTGGCGCAGCCTCGCTTCCTTCGGTGGACGCTGCTCGCTACGCACCTGGGTGTATCGCGTGGCGCACAATGTGGCGGCCACACACGTGTTGCGCGATCGCCGTTGGCAGGCTCACCGTCTCACCACAGTCGATGAGATCGACGTGGCGAGCGACCCGCCCGATGTCGACGCCGAACTCGACGCCGGACGCGCGATGCAGAAAATAAACGCGCTGATCCAGTCGCTCAAACCACTCGACCGGCAAGTGATCATCCTGCATCTCGAAGGCTTGTCCGCCGACGAGATCGCGGAGATCGCAGGAATCTCGCCGGCCAATACGCACACCAAACTCACCCGCATTCGGCAATTGTTGACCGAACGCTTTGGCGCTGGAGACAACCCATGAATACGCAGCAGCTCTGGCAGGCGCAGGCGCTCGACGCACCGCGCATCTCTCTCGCCTTCGTTCGTCACCAGTCAGACGCCTTGCGGCGCCGGACGCAGATTCACAGCGCTTTCAATTACATTTGCGGCGGCGCCGGCACCACTTATTTCGTTTGGAAAAGCGTGTCAGTGAGCAGCGTCGAACCGCTGCTCTCGGCGGCAATAGCATTGTGGGCCGCGGCGGCTTTGATTGCCTTCTTGCTCACCTGCAAGCACGTCGCGTCGCAGGAGCGGCCCGCCGAATTTGGCGTGCTCGATGCACTGAAGTTCCATCGCCGTCAGCTCGAGCGGCAGCGCAATGCCCGGAGCGGCGGCTTGCGTTGGTCCCCGCTGCTGTTCCTCCCCGGACACATCCTTTTTTTCGCGAGTCTTTTCGTCGAGCTCGCGCCGATCCCGTGGAAGGCAATCATCTTCTACGCGGTCTTGTTCCCGTTCGGGACTTGGATGGCGATTGTTATGGCCGATCGCAGCGCGCGCCGCTTCCAGAAGGAAATCGACGCGCTCGATTCGCTGTGAAGCTACGGGCGGTTCGAGAGTGGCCGCGTACCGCTCCAAGTGATTGTTCTGGAACGAGAATATAGCCGGACGGCTAAGTGCGATACCCTAGCGCCCGCTCAATTTCCCGCCTCCGCGATGCCCGGCCGCTACTACATCAAAACTTTCGGCTGCCAGATGAATGAGTACGACTCGACCCGCATGGGCGACGTTCTCGAAGCTGGCGCTGGACTCACTCCCACCGACGACCCGGCCGAAGCCGACGTCCTTCTCATGAACACCTGCTCGGTGCGTGAGAAGGCCGAGGACAAGGTCTACTCGTTACTGGGCGAATGGCGCGCGCTCAAGAAACTCAAGCCGCACGTGCTGATCGGCGTGGGCGGTTGTGTGGCGAGCCAGGAAGGCGAGGGCATCACGAAACGCGCTCCGTTCGTCGACCTGGTGTTCGGCCCGCAAACTCTGCATCGCCTTCCGGCCATGATCGGCGAGAAGGCGCGCACCGGTCGCGCGGTAGTCGACGTGTCCTTTCCCGAGGTCGAGAAGTTCGACAATCTGCCGGCGCCGCGCGCCGAAGGCGCCAGCGCATATGTCTCGATCATGGAAGGCTGCAGCAAGTACTGCACGTTCTGCGTGGTCCCATACACGCGCGGCGACGAAGTGAGCCGTGGATTCGATTCGGTCATGGAAGAAGTGCGCTCACTGGCATCGCAGGGTGTCGGCGAGATTCACTTGTTAGGCCAGAACGTGAACGCTTATGCCGGCGCGATGCAGGACGGCACGGTGGTCGACCTGGCCACGCTCATCCACTACGTGGCCGCCATCGACGGCGTGCAGCGCATCCGCTTCACCACCTCGCACCCCGTGGAGTTCGGCGACAGCCTCATCGAGGCCTTTGCCAATGTGCCGAAGCTCGCCAACCAGCTGCACCTTGCCGTGCAGTCGGGCTCCGACCGCGTTCTGGCGGCGATGAAACGCGGCTACACCGCGCTCGAATTCAAGGAGAAACTGCGCCGCCTGCGCGGCGTTCGCCCTGACATCGCGGTATCCACCGACATCATTGTCGGGTTTCCGGGAGAGACGGAACGCGACTTCGAGGCCACACTGAAACTCGTGCGCGAAGCCAATTTCGACCAGTCGTTCTCATTCATATACAGCCAGCGCCCCGGCACGCCGGCGGCCTCGCTGCCCGATGACGTGACCCACGAGGTGAAGCAGCAGCGGCTCGCGCGCCTGCAGGCGCAGCTCAACGAACAGGCGCGCGCCATCAGCGAACAGATGGTGGGATCGAAACAGAAAGTGCTGGTGTCGCGCCCGTCGAAGAAAGACGAACGCGAACTCGCGGGCCGCACCGAAAACGGCCGCTGGGTCAATTTCGCCGGACCGGCCGACTTCATCGGTCATTTCGTCGACGTGGTCATCGTCGAAGCGCGACCGCAATCGCTTCGCGGCCGCCTGGCGTTGAACTGATGGCCACTCCCGCTCCCATCGAGCCGGTGCGCGAATTCGAGCTCGTTCCGTCCGACAACACGCGGCTGGCGAATCTGTGTGGCCCGCTCGATGAAAACCTGCGCCTCATCGAAGACCGCATGACGGTGTCGGTGAAGCGGCGTGGTTCGAGCTTCCGCATCGCCGGCGCGCGTGCGCGCGCCGCCGAGGACGTGGTGCGCGACCTTTTCGAGGCCACGCGCCATGAAGACGTATCGCTCGAGCGCGTGCACCTGGCGTTGCGCGATTCGCGCGACATGCCCGGCGCGCTCGGTGTGGACGAACCCGCCGACGGCGGGTCGGTGCGGGTACTTCGCGGCACCATCCGCGCGCGCGGCAAGAATCAGCGCGACTACCTACAGAACATTCACGCCAAGGACCTGAGCTTCGGCATCGGGCCGGCGGGCACGGGCAAGACCTACCTGGCCGTGGCCTGCGCCGTCGAGGCGCTGCAGGCGGACAAGATCCGCCGCATCATTCTCGTCAGACCGGCGGTGGAGGCGGGCGAACGCCTGGGATTCCTGCCCGGGGACCTCACGCAGAAGGTCGACCCCTACCTGCGGCCGATGTACGACGCGCTCTACGAAATGCTCGGCTTCGATCGCGTGGCGAAATATATCGAGCGCAACGTCATTGAAGTGGCGCCGCTCGCGTTCATGCGCGGCCGCTCGCTCAACGACTCCTACATCATTCTCGACGAGGCGCAGAACACCACGCCCGAGCAGATGAAGATGTTCCTCACGCGCATCGGCTTCGGCTCGCGCGCGGTGGTCACCGGCGACGTCACGCAAACCGACCTGCCGCACGGCAAGATGTCCGGACTGCGGCACGTCATCAAGATTCTCAAGGACACCGAAGGGGTTGCATTCACCTTCTTCGAGGCGGCCGACGTGGTTCGTCACCCGCTCGTTCAGCGCATCGTGAAGGCGTATGAAGCGCATTCGCCGCCTGACAATCTATGAGTGCGTCGCGAGGTCTGCGCCTGGACCTGGCTCGCGCAACCCGAGCCTGGGCGCCGGCGCGGTCGCGCATGAATGACTGGGCATCGAAGGCGCTGGGCAAGCAGGGCGAAGGCCGCGAAATCGCCGTACGCATCGTCGCTGCGCGCGAGAGCCGCGCCTTGAACAAGCAGTGGCGCGGCAAGGACAAGCCCACCAACGTGCTGTCGTTTCCCGCGCCCGATCAAGTCAAGCGGGGCAAGCCGCGAGACCTGGCTCTGCCGCTTGGCGACCTGGTGATCTGCGCGCAGGTTGTGCGGCAGGAAGCCCTGCGCGACGGCAAACCCGTGGCGGCGCACTGGGCGCACATGGTGGTGCACGGCGCGCTGCACCTGGCCGGCTACGATCATGAAGCGGGCCACCGCGAGCGGCTGCGCATGGAGCGCCGCGAGATTTCCGTGCTGAAACGTTTCGGGATCGGGAATCCCTACCTGTGAACACCAAGAGCAAAGAAAAAGACAAGGATCGTGACACCGGCGCCAGCGGGCGCTGGTTGCGCAAGCTCTCGCGCAAGATCGGCGGCGAGGCGCAGGACCGCGGCGAAGTCGTGGAATACCTGCGCGATGCAGCGCTGCGTGGCGTCATCGAGGGTGACGCGCTCGCCATGCTCGAAGGCGTGCTCGGCGTGGCGGACATCCAGGTCCGCGACATCATGGTGCCGCGCGCGCAGATGACCGTGCTCAATCGCGACGACGAATCCGATGTGCTCCTCAAGACGGTCATCGAGAGCGGGCATTCGCGCTTTCCGGTGATGGATGAAGATCGCGAGAAGATCGTCGGCATCCTGCTCGCCAAGGACTTGCTGCGGCTGGCTGCCCAGGATCCTCGTGGCCCGGATGGCGTGCCTTTCGACATCAAGGAATTCATGCGGCCGGCGGTGTTCGTGCCCGAATCGAAGCGCCTGAACGTGCTGCTGCGCGAGTTCCGGCGTTCGCGCGTTCACATGGCCATCGTGGCCGACGAATACGGCGGCGTTGGCGGGCTGGTCACCATCGAGGACGTGATCGAGCAGATCGTCGGTGACATCGACGACGAACATGACGTCGACGAGGACGTGAACATCCGCAAGGACGGCGAGCGCCAGTACACGGTACGCGGCCAGACGCCCATCGACGAATTCAATGAATACTTCCAGACCGAACTGTCGGACGATGAATTCGATACCGTCGCGGGTCTGGTGATGAAACAGTTAGGCCGGCTGCCGCGCCGCGGCGAGACACTGCAGCTTGCCGACTGCGAGCTCAAGGTATTGCGCTTCGATCGGCGGCGCATCGACAGTCTGAAGCTCACGGCTCCCCGTGACATCGTGCCGCCCGAAGAGCGGCCGTTAGAGAAAGGGTGAACCTGCGCGCGTTCCTCGGGCGCCGCTTCGTCGGCAGCGCCACCGCGCTGGTCGCGGGCATGTTGCTCGCGCTGGCTTACGCACCGCACGAATGGTGGCCGCTGGCCATCGCCATGCCCGCGGTCCTCATCTGGCTCTGGGATGGCGCCAGCCCGCGCCGCGCCGCCGTGCTCGGCTTCTGGTTCAATGCCGGTACGTTTATCGTCGGCACGTACTGGCTGTACATCGCCATCAAGCAGATCGGTCATGCGCCGCTGGTGTTGGCACTGTTCCTCATGGCCGGCTTCGTCGCGATCATGGGCGCCTACCATGCCTTGTTAGGCTGGGCGGTGGCGCGTTTCCTGCCCGAGCGCGGGGCCTTGCGCTGGCTGTTGGCCATTCCCGGCGCATGGCTGCTCATCGAGTGGTTCCGCAGCTGGTTCCTCTCGGGGTTCGGCTGGCTCGCGCTCGGTTACGCGCACACCGACAACTGGTTAGGCGGCCTCGCGCCGGTGGTCGGGCAATACGGCCTGGGACTGCTCACGCTGACGATGGCGGGCGGGGTGGTGACACTGCTGCTCGGCAATCAGCGCGCGCGCATTGCAACCGGCGTGGTGTATGTCGTGATCTGGGGCGCGGCATTCGCGTTGCGCGGTGTCGAGTGGACCGAGACCTACAGCCGGCCGATCACGGTGGCGGTGGTGCAGGGCGCGATCCCGCAGGATGAGAAATGGATCGGTGACAATCTCGATTCCATATTGGAGGTCTACAAGACACGCACGCGCGAGGCACACGGCGACGCGCTGATCGTCTGGCCCGAGTCCGCGGTCCCGGACCTGGCTAACAACCACATCGATTACTACCGCGAGGTCTATGCGGAGGCGAGCGCGCACGGATCGGCGCTGATGATGGGCACACTGCGCGAGGAAGAAAACGAGAAGACCGGCAAGGAGGAGTTTTTCAACTCCATTCTGGTGATGGACAAGGCCACCCCGGGCGTGGGCTGGTACGACAAGCACCATCTCGTGCCGTTCACCGAATTCGTGCCGGTGCCGGGGTTCGTGCGCCAGTGGCTCAAGCTCATGACCCTCCCTTACTCGGATTTCAATCGCGGCGCCGCACAGCAGACTCCACTCGAAGCCGCCGGCCAGCGGATTTCCGCGGGCATCTGTTACGAGGACGCCTATGGCGCCACGCAGCTGCCGGCGTTGCGCACCGCCACACTGCTGGTGAATGTCACCAATGACGCCTGGTTCGGGCATTCATCGGCCCGCTACCAGCACCTGCAGATTTCCCGAATGCGTGCCATGGAGGCGGGGCGCCCCATGGTGCGGGCTGCAAACGATGGCGTATCGGCGGTGATCGGCCACCACGGCGAAATCATCAAATCGGCGCCAGAATATGAAGCGAATGTAATGCGCACTTCCGTCCAGCCGCGTATAGGTCTGACGCCCTATGCGCGCACCGGAAACTGGCCGGTGGTCTGTTTAGCGCTTGTTTTCTGCATAGGCGGCGCATATTTGAGGCGTCGTGGAAGGCCCGCCTGAGGAGAAGCCCATGGTTTCGCGCCTGCTGAACTTCGCCAATGTCCGAAGGTCTACTTCGACAACGTGTTTTCCCATTTCTCAGTACCGAGGGTTCGCTGATATGTCGCTATTTGTTGCGAGACGCTTGGGTGTTGTCGCCATCGTCGCTTTCGCGGTCGGTGCCTGTTCTCCACAGTCTTCAGTTGCGGCCGCTGCTGGCGACGCCCGGCCGGCGCCGGTCACGGCCGCCGCGCAGCCGCCATCCTCGCCGCAGCCCCTGGGCACGCTCAACGGCCGCGTCCTTCCGGATTTCGCCACGCTCGTCGAGCAGGTGGGTCCTGCCGTCGTGAACGTATCCGTGGTCGAGAAGGCGCATCGCGTGCGCGGGGATTCCTCGGCGGAAGATTCCGACGATCCGATGCAGGAATTCTTCAAGCGCTTCGGCATGCCACAACCGCGAGGTGGCGGTCGCAACCTGGAAACGCCGCCGCGCATGGGCGAAGGTTCCGGCTTCATCGTCAGCGCCGATGGCTACATCCTCACCAATGCGCACGTGGTCGCAGATGCTGATGACGTCACGGTGCGTATGACCGATCGCCGTGAATATCCGGCCAAGGTTGTCGGTATCGACAAGCGCACCGACGTTGCGGTCATCAAGATCGAAGGCAAAGACCTTCCCGTCGTGCGGCTCGGCGATCCGTCGAAGCTGCGCCCGGGTGAGTGGGTGCTGGCCATCGGTTCGCCGTTCACGTTCGAGAACAGCGTCACTGCCGGCATCGTCAGCGCCACCGGCCGCTCCATGCCGGGCGAAGACCTGGTGCCATTCATCCAGACCGATGTGGCCGTGAACCCCGGCAACTCCGGTGGGCCGCTGTTCAATCTCAATGGCGAAGTGGTGGGCATCAACTCGCAGATCTACAGCCGCAGCGGCGGCTACATGGGCCTCTCGTTCGCCATCCCGATCGACGTCGCTGACAACGTGCGCCAGCAGCTGATCGCCAACGGCAAGGTCACGCGCGGCCGCATTGGCGTGCAGATACAGGATGTGAATGCGCAGTTTGCCGATGCCTTCGGGCTCGACCGCCCGCGCGGCGCGCTTGTGGGCCAGGTCATCGACGGCGGGCCCGCGGAAAAGGCCGGCGTCAAAACCGGCGACGTGATCCTGAGCGTCGACGGCAAGGTCGTGGAGCGTTCCTCGCAGCTGCCGGCCGTCATCTCGGCCATTCAGCCCGGCGAAACGGCCAAGATCGAGGTGTGGCGTGAGCGCGGCACCAAGATTCTCGCCGTCAAGGTCGAAGCGTTCCAGGAGGAGGCGCAGAAGGTTTCCAATCGCGAAGTCGAAGAGCCTGCCAAGGCCGACAAGCTCGGCCTCTCGGTGCGGCCACTGGGTGCCGATGAGCGCAAGAGCGCCGAAACCGAAGGCTATTTACTGGTCGAGGACGTCACTGGACCTGCGGCGCAGGCCGGCGTCCATCCTGGCGATGTCATCCTCGGCGTGAATGGCAAGCCGGTGAAGTCGTTGGCCGAGCTCAAGAGCGCCACGAGCAATGGCTCGAAGACTGTCGCCATCCTGCTCGAGCGCGAAGGCGCGCAGCTGTTCCTGCCGATCCGCATCAGCTAACCGATTTGGGGTCAGACCCCATTTGCTAGCAAAAAGGGCCAGACCTCATAAGGGTCTGGCCCTTTTCATTGCAGCGGCAGATAGATGTCCGTCACCGCCTCGCTGTCCGGGACGTCGGGAAAAAATTTCACCCGTTGCATGAACAGCGGAAAGTCGCGCAGCTCTTCGTCGCTCGCCGGCAGCCAGCTCGCATACAGATGCATGATCGAACGGGCCAGCTGATCGTCCGAGCCCGCGTGGCGCAATAGAGCGCAGCGACCTGCGGGTATGAGGAACTCCGTCACCCCCATCTCGTTCGGCCCGATGGGCCGGTCGGTCGCGGCGCAAAGATCGAAGCGGAAATCTTCGGGCGGCGTTTCATCGGGATCGTTGTGGACGATGTTGAAAGTAGCGCTCCGGTGCGGCGGCAACCCATTCGCTTTGCGCCATTCGATGAATTGTCGAATGCTGTCACCGAGCCGTTGCGCGCTACCTCGATGCTCGAGTTTCGCCACTCGAGTCACCGGGAACGTGACCACTCGCACGAGGCCGGGATTCTGCAGGGTATTCAAGGTTGTCTGCCTCAGGTGAATGAACGGCCGAAAGCGCGAGTGCCATTCGGCCCAGTCGGGTTCGGCGCGAAATCCGGTCGGTGATTGCCCGGTGTACTGGCGAAACGCGCGCGCGAACGCTTCCGGTCCTTCGTAGCCGGTGGCCAGCGCGATGTCGTTCACCGCCGACTCCGTCCGGAACGCCAGCCGCCACGACGCGCGGCGCATGCGCAAGAATTGCAGGTAGCGATAGGCGCTCATGCCGAGGAAGCCGGAAAACTGGCGGTGAAAGTGATGCCGCGAGAACGCGGCGATTTCGCTCAAGGATTCGATCGACAGGGCGGTCTCGGAATTTGCCTCGATGTGCGCGAGCACGCGCGCGAAGCGGTCCTGGTACCGCTCGACTCTCGACGCAAACTTTGCGCATTCGCCCATCGGCGCAACCATAGCGGCGATCGGCGTGTGGCACCTGACGAAAGTTGCTAATCGCGAGGCGCGCTCACAGATCGAAGATTGCCACTGGCGCCAGCGCGAGCAGGGCCGCCGCTGCCTGCGTCGCCAGCACGTAGAGCGCGTGACCCGGCGAGCGCGGCAACCACTTCAGCGCGAAGAACGCCGCAAATGGCGCCTGGCCGGCGATGAGTAGTTGGAACAGGTGCGCCGCGGTCTCCTCGTCGGTGGCATGCTCGTGGCTCATCGTCACGAGGCTGAGCAGCACGATCGAAAGCGCGGCGGCCGACATCGCCAGCGGAATCCACGCGCTCGCGTTGCGAAACAGTGCGGTGTTCAACTCCTTTTCTCCGGCCGGGCATCGGACAGGCGCGAAGCCACCCACGCGGCAAGGTCTCGGTCGGAGGACGACGGGAGCGCGGCGACTGCCGTGCAGATGATTCCGACCTGGACGGCCGTCTGGATGAGGTAAGGCATTGTTCTCCCTGAGAGCGCGCGCACTCGGCACACCATCCCCGATGGTGCGCAACAGGTTCAACGGCTATTTCGCTTGTGCAGGCGTCGTCGTGTATTCTTGCGCGCCTTCTCAACTCGCTGAAAAACCAGACATTCCCGATGCAAGAACGATACGAAGCGGCCGCGGTCGAGCGTGCTGCGCAGACTTTTTGGGACCGAGAGCGCGTGTTCGAAGCGCGCGAAGACGCAGGTAGCGAGGCCGGCAAGTTCTACTGCCTGTCGATGTTCCCCTATCCATCGGGTCGGCTGCACATGGGCCACGTGCGCAACTACACCATCGGCGACGTGCTCACGCGCTTCGCCAAGATGCAGGGCAAGAGCGTGTTGCAACCCATGGGTTGGGACGCTTTCGGTTTGCCGGCCGAGAACGCGGCGATCAAGAACGGGGTACCGCCGGCCAAATGGACGCGCGACAACATTGCCTACATGAAGGCGCAATTGAAGTCGTTGGGCTTTGCTTTCGACTGGTCGCGGGAGATCGCCACCTGCGACCCTGGCTACTACCGCTGGAACCAGTGGCTGTTCCTGCGCATGCTCGAGAAAGGTATCGCCTATCGCAAGACCGGTGTCGTCAACTGGGACCCGGTGGACCAGACCGTGCTCGCCAACGAGCAGGTGATCGACGGCCGCGGCTGGCGCACGGGCGCGCTCGTCGAGAAACGCGAAATCCCGATGTACTACCTCGGCATCACACGCTATGCCGACGAGTTGTTAGGCGACCTCGACAAGCTTCCCGACTGGCCGGAACGCGTCAAGACGATGCAGGCCAACTGGATCGGCAAGTCGGAAGGGTGCGAGATATCGTTTCCGTATTCCACGAATACCGCGGCGCTCATGGGCGCGGACGGCGTGCTCAAGGTGTTCACCACGCGCGCCGACACTCTGTTCGGCGCCACCTACATGGCGATTGCGGCCGAGCACCCCATCGCGGCGGCCGCGGGCGCGCGTAACCCGGCGCTGCAGGCGTTCATCGACGAATGCCGGCGCGGCAGCACGATGGAAGCGGACATCGCCACACAGGAAAAGAAGGGCATGCGCACCGGCTTCGCGGTGCTGCATCCGTTCACCGGCAAGCCGATCGAAGTGTGGGTGGCCAACTACGTGCTCATGGCCTACGGCGAGGGCGCCGTCATGGGCGTACCGGCGCACGACGCACGCGACTTCGAGTTCGCGATCAAGAACAAGCTCGGCATCGCCATGGTGGTGAAGTCGAAATCGGGCGCCTACGAAAACGTGGTCGAGCCGTGGACCGACGCGTACACCGAACCAGGCATCACCGTGAACTCGGGCGAGTTCGACGGGCTCGAGTTCCAGCCGGCCATCGACGCCATCGCCGCGGCGCTGGAAAAGAAGGGACTCGGACGCAAGCGCGTGCAATGGCGCCTGCGCGACTGGGGCATCTCGCGCCAGCGTTACTGGGGCTGCCCGGTGCCGCTCATCCACTGCGCCAAATGCGGTGTGGTGCCGGTTCCCGACGATCAGCTGCCGGTGGTGTTGCCCGAAGGGCTGGTGCCCGATGGCTCGGGCAATCCGCTCAACAAGACGCCGTCGTTCTACGAATGCAAATGTCCCAAGTGCGGCGCCGACGCGCGCCGCGAGACGGACACCATGGACACCTTCGTGGATTCTTCGTGGTACTTCCTGCGTTTCGCCTGCCCGGACGCTGCCACCATGGTCGACGCGCGCGCTAACTACTGGCTGCCGGTCGACCAGTACATCGGCGGCATCGAACACGCCATCCTGCATCTGCTGTACTCGCGCTTCTGGACCAAGGTCATGCGCGACATGAAGCTCATCGACATCGACGAGCCATTCGGCAACCTGCTGACGCAGGGCATGGTGCTGCACCACATCTACTACCGCGAGCCGGCGCCGGGTCGCCGCGACTACTTCAATCCGGCTGACGTCGAGGTGTTGCTGGACGCCAGCATGCAGCGCAAGGGCGCGATCCTGCTTACCGACAATGCGCCGGTGGAATGGGACGGCCTCGGCACCATGTCGAAATCCAAGAACAACGGTGTAGATCCGGCCGCGCTCGTCGAGCAGTTCGGCGCCGACACCGCGCGCATGTTCATGATGTTCACCGCGCCGCCCGAGCAGACGCTCGAGTGGTCGGAAGAGGGTGTGCAAGGCTCGTTCCGTTTCATCCGCCGCCTGTGGAAGGCCGTGCACGACCAGGTGAACGCGCCGCCGCCGGCCGATGCCGTCACTACGGAAGAGTTCGACAAGACGAAACTGAATGCCGCGCAGAAGGAAATGCGCCGCATCGCGCACTCGACGCTGGCGAAGGTCACCGATGACATCGGGAGGCGGCGCAGCTTCAACACCGCGGTGGCGGCCGTTATGGAGTTGCTCAACGCGATCTCCAAACACGACAACAAGTCATTGGCCGGTCGCGTGGTGGCGCACGAAGCGCTGGAGATCGCGGTGATGTGCCTGTCGCCGATGATTCCGCATGTCACGCACGAGCTGTGGCGCGAGCTCGGACACGAGCAGGCGCTGGCACTCGAGCGCTGGTGGGCACCGGACGCGGATGCGCTGGTGCAGGACTCCATCGAGATCTCCGTGCAGGTCAATGGCAAGATGCGCGCCCGTGTCGGTATCGCGGCCGACGCGACGCAGGACGAGGCGGTCGCGGTGGCGCTGGCCGACGCCAACGTGCAGAAATTCGTGGAAGGTAAACCGATTCGCAAGGCGATCTACGTGCCCGGCAAACTGGTGAACATCGTCGTATGAAATCCTTCGTCGTCGTCGGGACCGTCTTGTTACTCACCGCCTGCGGTTTTCATCTGCAGGGCCGTCAACCCCTGCCGGCGCTGTTCGCCTACACGTACGTGGACACCAAGGACGAGCAGACTGACTTCGTGCAGGACTTGCGCAAGGCGCTGATCGGTTCGAGTGTGAAAGTGATCCGCACCCGCGGTTCCGCCGGCGCGACCATCGCGGTGCACGACGACGAGCTCACGGAACGCATCCTGTCGGTGTCGGCGCGCAACATCCCGACCGAATACGAACTGACCTACCGCGTGAAATTCTCGGTGCTCTCCTCCGAAGGCAAGACGCTCATCGACAACGAAGAGATCTCCGCCACGCGCGACATCAGCTTCGACGAATCGCAGTTGCTCGCCAAGGAACGCGAGCAGGAGATTCTGCGTGCGGCGCTGGCCCGCGATCTGGTGGCGTTGGTCATGCGCCGCCTTGCCGCGCTCTGACAAAGTGAGCGCTCATCCGGCCGTCGCCGACGTCTTGCGGGTGGGCGCGACGGCCGATGCATCCATTCTGCGACTCACGGGCCGCTATGGCGTGGAGCTGCGCCATTGCGCCGCGGACGAGTCGCTGCCCGGTTCCTATTGGGGTGACAGCGAAGCGGGACTTCAGGCGCGGGTGCTGTACGTACGCGCTGATACGCCGCTTCATTCGCTGCTGCACGAGCTCAGTCATTTCGTCTGCATGTCGGCCGATCGTCGCGCCGGCCTCGATCGTGACGCCGGCGGTGACGACGCCGAGGAATGCGCCGTGTGTTACCTGCAGGTTCTGCTGGCCGACGAGCTGCCCATGCTCGGGCGCGACCGCATGTTCGCCGACATGGACGCCTGGGGTTACACGTTCCGCCTGGGTTCTTCGCGCGCGTGGTTCGAACGGGACGCGGTGGATTCCTGCATCTGGTTGCGCCGGAACGGCGTAGTAGATGAAGGTCATCGACCGACCTTCCTGCTCAAGACTTGACCCCGCAAAGAACGCTACTCGTGAAACTCCTGATTCTTGCCGGCATGGCGCTCATCGCCATGCTGATCGTGGTTGCTTGCGGGGGCATTGCATTCACCGCGGCCAACGCGCCGGCGCTGTTCGGCGAATTCGATCGGCGGGCGGACGTAGCCTACGGAACACGTGCGCGGCAGCGCCTGGATGTGTACACACCCTGGCACGCCGCCAACAAACCCGTCATCGTGTTCTGGTACGGCGGTGGCTGGGAGAACGGCCGGAAATCGCAGTATCGCTTCGTTGGCGCCGCACTCGCCAAGGCGGGCTATGTGGCGGTGCTGCCCGACTACCGGAAGTTTCCGGAAGTGAAATTCCCCGCCTTCGTCGACGACGGCGCCGAGGCGCTGGCCTGGGTAGTTAGTCACGCGGCCGAGATCGGCGGCGACCCCCGGCGCATCTATCTCGCGGGGCATTCGGCGGGCGCGCACCTGGCGGCGATGCTGGCCTACGACCCGTCGCGACTCGAACGTGTCGGGCTCGCTCCCGATACGGTACGGGGATACATCGGTCTCTCCGGTCCCTATGCGCTCGATCCGGACAACCTTACGTATCGGACCATATTCGCGGCGCCTTTCGGCCTCGCCGACTGGCAACCGGTGCAGCTTGCGAAGCGCGGCGGGCCGCCAGCGCTGCTGCTGCACGGCGACGCGGACGATGTGGTGGACGTGAGTCACGCGCGCCGCATGGCGGCGCAGCTCGACTCGCTTGGGGTCGATGTGACGTTGCGAATCTATCCGGGCCGGGGTCACCGCGACACGGTCGCGGCATTCGCAGTGCCGGTGCCGCGCAAGCTGCCGGTCATCGAGGAGATCCGGCGCTTCGTGAAGTGAAAGTCGAGGTGGATGGAGGCGGTGCGCCATCTGAAATGAAGAGGAGTCGTTTCGGAAGTTCACCCTCCGCCTCCACCACCGACTTTCGACCGACGGAACTCGCGTTGAGCAGGCGCAAGCCCCGGTAGCAGCTGTATCGGCCGAAAGGCTTTGGACTTTAGGCGCACCGGCAAGTTGACAGAATCCCGGCCAAAGAAAAGGCCCGCTTCCTGAATCAGGAAGCGGGCCTTTGCCGACAGTTCTAGTACTTCACTTCACCGTGAATGACGCGCGGCGCAGCCGTGACGGCCGGGCGCGTGCCGATGTAGATGTCCGAAGCAGAATCCGATGGGTTCTTGAGATCCGCAGACGTCGGTAGCGTCATACCCGATGGCACGGTGAGTCCAGCACCATCGCACACGGCCAGGTTCTTGCGCGCGAAGCGGATTTCGCGTTCGAGCCACTTCACGAGATACGTGTTTCCGTCGGCGGTGACCCTGCCCGTCGCTGCCTCGTAGGGAATCACGAACGACGGCACGTAGCGGACGCCATCGCCTTCGCAGGCGACTTCCTGGTTGGTCTGCGGCGAGACGCAGATGCCGGGCAGGCCCCACAGTTCGCCGAATCCACCGTATTGCAACACGATGCTCTTGCCCGAGTACTGGCCATAGGCCGCACCCTGCGGGACCTGGAAATTCACCTGCAACGGCGGATCGAGATTCACGAAAGCACCGCCGGAATCCTTCACGGCCGCGAACTGGTTGTACTGGTTAGGACCAGTTTCCCATTGATAGTAGGCGTCCAGATTGTTGACGCGCCACTCGCAGTAGGTGCCCGAGCCGAGGTCGCACTCGGCATCGCTCATGTTCACGAACAGCTTGCCGGTGCGCAGTCCATTGCGGAACTGCGGGCTGTTCTGCAGCGCTTCGGCGTCGACGCTCAGCACCACCGGCGCGGCGGTGGCGTCCAGCAGCATCGCGCTGGCCACGTTGCTGGTGTAGTTGACCACCCCGGCGGCTGACAACGGCTGGAAGTTGTTAGCCGTGCCGGCGAAGTAGGGAGCATCGACCCCGCCGCCCTGGCCGAAATACGCCGCCATCGACGCCGCGGTCGGACAGTCGCGCACGCAGTGCAGCGACGAAGGAAGTTGTGAGGGGTAGACCACGTCCTGGCTGCGATACGCAACTTGTACGAGGCTTGAGTCGATGGGCGAGCCGACACCCTGCAGGTTGACGAACAGCTCACCGCCGAGCTGCTGCGAATACGCCTGGATGCCACCGCGCCCCGCCCAGAATGTAGCGGGAACGCTCTGCACCGTGGCGAGCGTTTGCGTCGAGCAACCGTTCTGCCCGCACATCATCTGCGCGGTCACCTTGAAGTCACCAGCCGCGTCGTCCCAGTAGAGTTCGTACTGCGCGTTCGGCTGAGCTCCGGCGAAGAAGCTGCTCGCCTCCATGCCGACGAAGGTGTTGAACTTGATCTGGTCGATCCCACGCAGCGTCCGCGTGTGACGCGTGTACTTCGTGAGCTTGCCGCCGGCCTTCACCACCGTGTATGGCGTGCGGGTCGGCGAGTTGCCACTCGAATAGTCGACCTTCTCGACTGTGTCACCGTTGACCAGCAGCGACTGAGCGGCTGGCGGCAGCGACAGGCCGTAGTAGCCCAGGTAACCCTGGTACTTGGTGCCGGCGTGCGTGTACTCGATGGGAAATCCGGAGCTGCGTTCAACGCGCGCGCCGCTCACACTGTCATAGAGGCCGTAGCGCCACACCGACATGCCGGTCGCCGGATCGCGTGCATCGCGCGCGAAGCACTGGTCGCCGCCGTCATCGGAACGGCGATAGTAGTCCGCGTTGTACGCGAACGAGAAAGTGGCCGACTCGTTACCGTCGTCCATGTGCAGGGCGCCCGCGCCACTCGTGGCGCTCGACGTGGTCATGCGCAGTGCCTTCGTTCCGCCGCCACCGTCACCCTGTTCGCGCTCGAAGTACGAAACACCCGACGCAGTACCGTCAAGGAATCCATTGAACGCGCAACCCGGGGTGCCCTCCATGTTGCCGCAGTAGTCGACGCGGAACACTCCATACGGATTGTTGGCGCTCGGCGGTGTGCTCGCGCTCATGTTCACGAAGATCGCCGCGCCTTCGCTCTGCGGATCGTCGAGCCAGATGCGCGCGCGCATCGGCTCCGAATTGCTGGCGCGTGTGGAATTCACTGTCGCCGTCGCAAACGTAGTGGCCTGGCTCGCGCCGCTGCCATCGTCGGACGAAGAACCCTTTTGCGAGTCGCACTTCTGCATGCCGACGAGCGCGTTGTACGCGCCATCGTTGACGAGCGCCTCCGGACGCAGCGCGCCCATGATGCAGGCGATCATGTTCACCTGGCCGATGCCGCGCGATGTCGCGTCTTCGACGTGGCTGTTCTGAGCATCGGTGATGTAGGACGAATTCGCCGGCGGATCTGCCAGGGCGAACGAGGAGTGCAGCAGGACCAGCGCCAGCGAGGCACGCGAGAGCGAGCGGGTTTTCATGGAAGGCTCCGGAAAGGGATTCGTTATTGCGCGTTGGTCGCGGTGACGACGGCGACCGACGTCGGCGTGGCGACGCCTTCGATGGCAGCGGGCGGCGGCGGCGGAACGACCGGCGGCGGCGCGTCGCCCACGGGCGGCGAGGCCGAAGAGCTGCCACACCCGGAGGCCACCAGGACCAGCGCGGCGAACAACATCGCAACTAACAACTCGCGGGCATGGCGCGCGAGCGTGGAGACTTTCGACATGTGGGAGAACACTCCGTCGAGGACGCAGCCCCGGGTAGCAGGAGCATCGGCGCGGAGTTTCGGGACTGAAGGCGCCCGAGTTAGACGGGGCTCACAGATCGCGAGCTTGCATCAGCGCGTTTGACAGAACGGCAGGCGCGCGGTTTTGCCGGGAAAGCCCCGGTTCAGCGGGAGAAGCGGTCGGTCGCGAGCACGAGTTCGCGCGCGGTGCCCGGCTCGAAAGCGGAATGGCCCGCATCGGGCACGATGCGCAGATCTGCTTCGGGCCACGCCCTGTGCAGATCCCAGGCGCTGCGCGCCGGGCAAACTACATCGAATCGGCCCTGCACGATGACCGCCGGGATGTGGCGAATCTTCGGCACGTCTTCCAGCAACTGGTCCGGCCGTTCGAGGAAGCCGCCGTTCACGAAGTAATGACACTCGATGCGCGCGAACGCGGCGGCGAACTTGGGGTCGCCAAATTGCTTCAGATAGTTGGGATTCAGGCGCAGATAGGAAAGCGCGCCTTCCCAGACCGACCAGGCGCGCGCGGCTTCCAGCAGCGTGGCGCGGTTGTCACTGGTGAGGCGGCGATAGTAAGACTGCATGCAGTCTTGCCGCTCTTCGGCCGACAGTGGCGCGAGGTATTGCTCCCACAAGTCGGGGAACATCGAAGCCGCGCCGAGAGCGTCCTGGTAGAACCACGTGAGTTCGCTCCGGCGCAGCAGGAATATGCCGCGCAGGATGATTTCGGTACAGCGCCCGGGATGTTTTTGCGCGTAGGCGAGAGCGAGCGTGGAACCCCACGAGCCGCCGAACACCTGCCACGCTTCGATCTTGAGATGCTCGCGGATGGCTTCGATGTCAGACACCAGATGCCAGGTGGTGTTGTCGACGAGGCTCGCGGAAGGTTTGCTCTTGCCGCAACCACGCTGGTCGAACAACACGATGCGATAGCGCTTCGGATTGAAGAAGCGGCGCATCTTGGGATCCGTGCCGCCACCCGGCCCGCCATGGAGGAACACCACGGGCTTGCCCTTCGGGTTGCCGCTTTCCTCGTAGTAGATCTCGTGCAGCGGCGACACACGCAGGAAGCCGGTGTTGTAGGGCTTGATTGCCGGATAGAAGTCGCCTTTCATGCGTGGCGGGACGGTTTTTTTCTTCGTCTTCTTCTTGCTAGCCATGTCTGCCTCCGGAAAGCATCGGTCCGAGTGGTGCGCCGCCGAGCAGGTGCATGTGCAGGTGGAACACTACCTGGCCACCATGCTGGTTGCAGTTCACGATGAGGCGGAAGCCGTTCTCGGCAATTCCTTCCTTCATGGCGATGTCGCGCGCCACGACGAACATGTGGCCGAGCATGCGTTCGTCCTCGTCGCTCACGTCGTTGACCGTAGGAATCGGTTTGTTAGGAACGATGAGCACGTGCACCGGCGCCTGCGGGCTGATATCACGGAAGGCGGTGACGCGCTCGTCCTGGTGAACGATGGTGGCGGGGATTTCCCCGGCAATGATTTTTTCGAAGATGGTGGCCATGGCGTCCCGGAAGAATACGCGGCGCCGCCGCGGCGCGTCGAGGCGTGTCGAACTGGCGACGCGCCGGCCTGCGTCGGGCCGCGTCGCGCTGGGCCGAAATTCTCTCCGAACGGGTGGCTTCCGGGGAGTCAACTCGATGATAATCCGGCCCTTGAAACTCAACGTAGAATCCTTGCGTGCGCACCTCGAAGGTGAGCCTGCGCGCGCTTATCTGGTATCCGGGGACGAAGCGCTGCTGGTCGGCGAGGCGGCGGACGCCATCCGCGCGCGAGTCAAACACGCCGGTTTCGACGAGCGCGCAGTCTTTTTCATCGAACGCGTGGCCGACTGGGAGGCCGTGCGCGCCACGTCTAACAACCTTTCGCTGTTCGGCTCACGCAAGCTCATCGAGATCCGCCTGCCGTCGGGCAAGCCCGGTGTCGGTGGCGCCAATGCCATCGTCGACCTGCTGTCGAACGCCAGCCCCGACAACGTCTACCTGATGCTCACCGGCAAGCTCGAGCGCGAGCAGAACAACTCGGCATGGGTGAAGGCCTTCGAGTCCACCGGCGCCTGGCTCGCAGCCTGGCCGGTCGAGCTGGCGCGGCTGCCGCAGTGGTTGCGCGCGCGCGCCGCCAGACTCGCACTCGACATCGACGACGACGCGGTACGTTTCATCGTCGATCGCACCGAGGGCAACCTGCTCGCCGCGCAGCAGGAACTCGACAAGCTCAAACTGGGGGCGACCGGAAAACACATCGATCTTGCGGCCGTGCAGGCTTCGATCGGCGAAAGCGCGCGCTTCGATGTATTCCAGCTCGGCGAGGCGGCGCTCGGCGCCGATGTCCCGCGCGCGCTGCGCATACTCGCCGGTCTGCGCAGCGAAGGCGTGGAACCTACGCTTGCGCTCTGGTCGATCGCGCGTGAGATACACAACGTCTGGGGCACCACGCAGCAAGGCCCCACGCGTGGCTGGCAGAAGCCATCGGCCGCGCTCGAAAATGCCAAGCGACGCGCGGCGAAGCTGCCCTATGCCAGGCTGTCTTCGCGCGTCACGCGCGCCGACCGCATGATCAAAGGTCAGCAGCGCGGTGACGCATGGGATGAAATGGCGCTCATCGTCGTCGAGTTCGCGGGCCGCCGGGCCCTGCCCATCACAGGAAGCCGCGCCGCTTGAATACTCCCGGACCCATCGGTTTGTTCGGCGGCACTTTCGATCCGATTCACTTCGGACATCTGCGCACGGCGTTCGAACTCTGGCAGTCGCTGAAATTATCCGAGGTCAGGTTTCTGCCTACCGGCAATCCGCCACATCGTGAGCGCACGCTGGCGGACGCTGCGCTGCGCGTCGCCATGGTTCGCGCCGCGGTCGCCGATCAGCCGGCGTTCCTGGTCGATGACCGAGAGGTGCGGCGCGCCGGCGCCTCCTACACCGTGGATACGTTGACCGAGCTGCGCCAGGAATTTCCGCACCGCTCGATGTGTCTGCTGCTGGGGATGGACGCATTTCTCGGCCTGCCGAACTGGCACCGCTGGCGTGAGCTGTTCGATCTCGCACATATCGTGGTTGCGCACCGGCCCGGTTGGAAAGCCCCCACGCAGGGCCCACTCGGCGAACTCATGGTAGATCGGGGCACCGGTGCGGTGAACGACCTGCACAAGTCGCCGGCCGGACGCATCTACGTCCATGCGGTGACGCAACTCGAAATATCCTCGACGGAATTGCGGCAGATCATCGATGCGGGACGCGACCCGCGGTTCCTGGTTCCGGATGCGGTGCGCGAGATCATTCGCGAGTCCGGGTGCTATGCTCGACCTCGCTGAAGGATTTTCTCCCCCAACCACCGGAGTGCAATGGCCACCAAAACCCGTCCTCGCCGCGCAGCCGCGCAGCCCAAGACTTCCATCCCGCAGACCCTATTGCGCATCGTCAACGCCGCGCTCGATGACATGAAAGCCGCCAACGTCAAAGTCATGGACGTCCGGCACCTCACCGACATCACCGACATCGTGGTCATCGCTTCGGGCAACTCCGACCGCCACGTCAAATCCATCGCCGATCGGGTGACGCAACTCGCCAAGCAGAACGACTTCCGGCCCATCGGCGTGGAAGGCGCGACCGCCGGCGAATGGGTTCTGGTCGACCTCAACGACGTCGTGGTGCACGTGATGCTGCCGCGAGTGCGTGAGTTCTACGGTCTCGAGAAGCTCTGGGAAGACCGTGTGCCGCCGGCCCCAGGTTCGGTGGACGAGGGCGAAGTCCCGGCGCCGCCGCCGCCGCGCCGAATTCCGGCCGCCCGCCGCAAGACCGTCTCGCGAGCGCGCGCCACGCGCTAGCTGCACGCGTGCGCGTTCGCATAGTTGCGGTCGGCACGCGCATGCCCGGGTGGGTCACCCAGGCGTACGAGGAATACACGCGCCGGCTGCGCAGCGGCATGCGCGTGGATCTCGAAGAACTCACCGTAGGCAAAAACAAGAACGACGAAGAGAAGCGGCTGCTCGAGCGCGTCGGCGACGACTATCTCGTCGCGCTCGATGAACACGGCAAATCCCTAACCACCGTCGCCCTCGCCAAGTGGCTGGCCGAGCGCCAGCAGGACGGACGCAACCTGTCCTTCGTGGTCGGCGGTCCGGACGGGCTGGGGCCCGAGATCCTGAAAAAGGCCGCCATGCGCTGGTCGCTGTCGCAGCTCACCTTCCCGCACGCCATGGTTCGCGTGATATTGGCCGAACAACTGTATCGCGCCCATTCGGTACTGCAGAATCACCCGTATCATCGAGAGTGAAGGGTCGCGGGTGAGGGGTCGATGGTCGAGTCCAAACTAGAAGAACAATCGGCTGTTTTCCGGGCGGTGCTGCGGCTCGCCTCGGCATCGCCGCGGCGCCGCCAGTTGTTAGACCTCATCGGCGTGCCGCACCTGGTCACGCCGGCGGACATCGACGAGACGCCGCGCCCCGCGGAACCCGCCGATCGCTACGTGACCCGGCTGGCGCTGGAAAAAGCCGAGGCGGTCTGGGCCAGGCATCACGACCTGCCGGTGCTCGCGGCCGACACCACTGTGGTGGTGGACCGGGAAATCCTCGCCAAGCCCGAATCGGAAGCGGATGCGCAGGCCATGCTCGGCAAATTGTCGGGCCGCACGCACATCGTGCACACCGGTATCGCTGTGCGCAGCGCGCGCGGCGCGCAGGTCGGCATGTCGAGTACCAGCGTGTCGTTCGCGACGCTCGATGCGGCGCAGATTCGCGCCTATTGGGCCAGCGGCGAGCCGCAGGGCAAGGCGGGCGCGTACGCGATCCAGGGGTTGGGCGCGGTATTCGTTGCAAACATCGCCGGCAGTTACACCGGCGTCATGGGACTGCCATTGTTCGAAACCGCAGCGCTGCTGCGTGCGCACGGCGTGCCCGTCTGGGGCGGCGACCTGAGAGGAGCTTCGTGACCACCGAAATACTCATCAATGTGGCGCCACGCGAAAACCGCGCGGCGCTCATCGAGAACGGCGTGCTCACCGAGCTCTTCGTCGAACGGCAGAGCCGGCGCGGAATCGTCAGCAATCTGTACAAGGGCCGCGTGCAGCGTGTATTGCCCGGCATGCAGGCGGCGTTCATCGACGTCGGGCTCGAGCGCACGGCGTTCCTGCACGCCGCGGACATTGCGCAGTCGAATGCCGACAGCACGCTGATCGGCGCCCCGGGCACCGACGACATCCGCAGCCTGGTCAAGGAAGGCGACGACATCCTGGTCCAGGTGGTCAAGGACCCGATGGGCACCAAGGGCGCCAGACTAACTACCTTCGTCGCGCTGCCGTCGCGGCTCATGGTGTACATGCCGCGCGGCGATGGCATCGGTGTGTCGGCCCGCATCGAGGATGAAGGCGAACGCGCGCGACTCAAGACGCTGGTCGGCGAAGCGATGCCCCAGCAGGCCACCGGCGGCTACATCGTGCGCACCGCGGCCCAGGGCGCCCACGCCGAACAGATCCGCGAAGACATCCAGTACCTGGGCCGGCTGTGGCAGCACGTCAAGGAGAAAGGATTGCGCACACAAGCGGGCGGGCTCGTCTATGAAGACCTGCCGCTGCCGACGCGCATCCTGCGCGACGAGCTGGCGCGCGGCGTCGATCGCGTGCTGGTGGACAACACCGCGTCCCACGCCAGCATGCTGGAGTTCGCCTCAGGCTTCATGCCCGGTAGCACCACGTCGATCGACCTGTACACCGGGCAACGGCCCATCTTCGATCTGCACGGCATCGAAGAGGAGATCGGCAAGGCGCTCGAGCGCACCGTGAATCTCAAGTCCGGTGGCCACCTGGTCATCGACCAGACTGAATCGATGACCACGATCGACGTCAATACCGGGGCTTTCGTCGGGCATCGTAATCTCGAGGACACGATATTCCGTACCAACCTCGAAGCGGCCGTGGCCATTGCGCGGCAGCTGCGGCTGCGAAACCTCGGCGGCATCATCATCATCGACTTCATCGACATGGCCGATGCCGGCCATCGCACCCAGGTCCTGGAGGCGCTGCAGCGCGCCCTGGCCGGCGATCATGCCCAGACCCATATCGCCAGCGTGTCCTCGCTCGGCCTGGTGGAGATGACGCGTAAGAGAACCCGCGACAGCCTGGAACATTTGCTTTGTGCGGCATGTCCCAGTTGTGAAGGCCGTGGCTTCGTGCGCACGCCTGAAACCGTGTGCCACGAGATATTCCGTGAAATTGTGCGCCAGAGCAGGCAGTTCCAGACCCGGGAACTGTTAATACTGGCGCATCAAAATGTGGTTGATCGGCTCCTGGATGAGGAATCGGCTGTGCTGGCCGAACTGGAACACCAGATAGGGAGGCCGATCAGGTTACAGGTGGAAGCGCTCTACGGCTTCGATCAATACGACGTGGTGCTGGCCTGAAGAGATGAAATGGAGAGATGACCGAAGCAGCCCTTGAACACAGGGGGAACGTTGGTTCCTCGTCCGGATGGATGAGGCGAACGGTGCTGGTCACGTTTTGTGTATTGCTTCTGGGCACGCTCGGCGTAGTGTTCACGCGCGTCGTCGCCGCTCGCGTTCCCGAGCAACGCGCCACCCTTGAAAAACTCATCACCGATCGCACCGGACTTGCGGTGCGTTTCGACAACGTGCACTTCGCCTGGAACCTCGACGGCACCAGTGCGGTGTTCGAGCGCGTCGAGCTCACCGATCCCAAGCGTGGCCGGGTGCGCGTGGTCGCCCCAGAGTTGCGCGTGGAGTTCGACACCTGGGATTACCTGCGTCACCACCAGTTCTCGCTCGGCCATGTGACCCTGTCTTCGCCGGACATCGAAATCGTTGGCGATCCCATCGAAGTTCCGGCGCGTGTGCCTGCGCCGCGCGGCGGCCAGGCGCGGCGCCCGGCTGGTGTGGCCGCGGAAGACGAGGCCGCGCTCGTGCGGCGCTTCACCGCCTGGGCCGAGCTCATGCCGAACGGACGCGTGGAAGTGGAAGGCGCACGGGTGCACCTCTTGCGTCGCGGCGATCACGGCGCGCACAACACCTTCACGTTGAGCCAGGCGGTCGTTGCCCGCAGCGCTTCCAGTTTCAATGCCTTCGGCACCATGCTGCTGTCGCAGGACGTCGGCCAGTCGCTGTTCCTGTCGGCCAAGCTCGAAGGACTCGGTGCAGGCGCTGCGGTCTCCGGTGAACTGCGGGTGATTGCGCGGCGAGTGTTTCTCGACAAGCTGCCGATGATCGCCGCCAAAGGGCGCGGCACGCTCGATGCAACGCTGCGGCTGCGCAACGGGCTCATCGATTCCGCCGATTGGCAGGCCAGCGCGCGTGAGCTTGAGCTCGGCGATGGCGCGCAATCGCGCTTCGATCATCTGACCGTCCACGGAACCCTCGAACGCGACGCGGACAATTTTCTGCTCAGGTTCGGCGATCTGCAGCTCACGCGTGGCGCGCGCCTCGAGCGTGCACCTCAGTTGTCCGCACGCCTCACTGTTGCGCCGGGTACGACGCGCATCGCCCGAACGACGATCAGTGCCGAGCGCGTGCCATTCATGGCGGCCGAATTTTTCAGTGCTGCGTTTGCCTCGCGGGCCGACGGCGGCATCGCGGTGTTTACGGACGGCTGGACTTTGAGCGCCGGTGAACTGCGCCAGGTGCGTTTCGATTCCGGTACCGAGGAACGCGGACGTGCCTTCAGCGCTCAGTTGACGGGCGTCGAGCTTGCGCGTGTCTCGGATCACATGCGGGTTGCGCAGCTCGCGACGCAGCTGCAACTCAACGGGAACACGCTGACATTGACGTTCGACCCGGCGAACAGCGCAACGCTGCGCGTCGATCGGACGGCGGATGCGCGGACGTTCAGTCTTGGTGGGCGACTGATCGTAGCCGATGCATCTTCACCGGCCAGCATTCAGTTCGAGGCGCTCACCGCACGCAGCGGTACGAGTCTCATCGAAGCGCAGGGCTCCTGGAATCAGGAGCCGCGCGCGCAGGGGCTGACGCTCACGGTCGAGAATCTCGACCGCGCACTGTTTCACGATGGCTGGACGTTGCTGGCGCCAGGCGCGCAGGCGCCGTTGCTCGCCGACATTCAGCAGGGAAGTGTCGTCGCAGGCACGCTCAAGCTCCTGCCGGAAAGCGATGCCGGCGGCAGAATCACCGTGGACTGGCAGCGCTCGAGCGGCACGCTGAAGCTGGCCGATCTCGCGACTTCGGGAGAAGATCTTCCGCATCTCGCCGCCGGACGTGGCGCGCTCGAATTTTCGCGCGGCAGCACCCGGCTGCAGCTCGACGCCGGTGAGCTCGACCAACTCGCCGTCACCTCCGCGCGCCTGGATTGGCCGCGCAACGGCGCGCCGCGCTTGCAGGCCTCGCTGCAAGGTGAACTCTCTTCTCCACTGCTGCGTCGCGCGCTCGAGGCGCAGGGGCTGGGGCGCCTGTCCGGTACCGTGGCGCTCGCGGCTGAGGCGCGCGGCGAAAAGGAATTGCGCGATCCCGATCTGTGGCGAGTGACCGCGCGTCTCAGCAACGCTTCGATCCCGCTGGCCGGGAACCTGCCGCCAGTCGAGAAGCTGGCCGGCACCGTGCGATACGCCGCAGGCCAGCTGCGGGGCCTCACGCTCGCGGGAAACTGGCTCGGCGGCCCGATCACCATCGAGTCGCGGCGCGCGGGCGTACGCGGCAATCTCAGCGTCGGCATGAACGGCGTCGCGGATGCCGGTCCGTTGTTGCGATTGTTAGGCCAGGACGAGGCGGCCAGTCTCGTCAATGGTCAGCTCACGTGGACGGGTTCGGCCCAGGTCAACGACGGCTGGCAGTTTGAGTTCGCCAGCAATCTCGCCGGCATCGAGAGCCGGCTGCCCGAGCCCTTCGACAAGACTCGCGCGCGCCAGCTTCCCGTCAGCGCGCGGTTGCGCGTCGACACCGACGGCATCCGTGAATTCGTCATCGACGGCCGCGAACTTGCGATACACGGTGCAGTCGATAGCGGCGTGACCAAGGCGCGCTTCGAAGTGCAGGGTGTTTCCGGAGAATTGAGGCGCACCGCCGACGCCACACCCCAGCTGCGGTTCCAACGGCTCGATCTCAAGCGCGCTCCGGCGGTGCTCGCCGCGGCCGGTGCGTTGCTTCCGCAGGACAGTGATCTGGCGCTGACGATCGACGACATTCTTTATTCGGATCGCAGCCTCGGCGGAATGCAGGCGAGCCTGGCGCGTCGCGAAACTTCCGTGGAATTCTCGGTGGATTCGGTGGAAGGCGCGCCGCACCAGCTCACCGCGCGTGGCTCGTGCGCCAGCGTCGAAGCTCGCTGCCGTGCAAATTTCACCGCCGATACGCAGCACCTGACGTCGCTGCTGGCCGGAACGCAATTGCCGCTGGAATGGCCGACCGAAACGCTGCATGCGGCCGGCGAGCTCGCCTGGCCCATCGACGCGAAGGGCGATCTGACGCAGGCACTCTCGGGCAGGTTCCAGCTGGAAACTCAAGGAAGCGACAGCAATCATCAACTGGTCGCGGACGCGACGCTGGCCGACGGGCAGATCGATCTGGCAAACGTGCAGGGCACCGGTCCTTCCGCGGATCAGCTGTTCCGCGGCAGTGGTCACGTAGGACTACTCGCGCGCGAGTACGACCTCACTGTGGATTTCGAACAGGTGTCTCTCGCCGCCACCGCCGTGCCCACGCCGGCACGCGCACGGCTGGCGCGCGCCTGGACCGCGCTGCGCGGTTCAGCGGCACGGCGCGGGTGGACCGAAGCCCCCGCGGCGCGCCGCGTGCAGTGGCACGGCACGTGGGACGCGGAGCGCTAGGGCAGTGGGGACTTTCCTGATTTGCTAGCAAATCGGGATGGCTTTCCGGTCCGCGTGCAACTCGACCGGCGGACGCCAACCCATTAGATTGACCGCCATGCGCGTAGCGGCAATCCAGATGACTTCCGGCCACGATATCGACGCCAATCTCGAGGCGGCGGGGCGCTTTCTTGCCGACTCCGCGCGACTCGGCGCAGTCCTCGCCGCGTTGCCCGAAAACTTCGCCTTCATGGGGCTCGACAGCGGCGACAAACGTGCGATCGCCGAGCCCGACGGCGCGGGTCGCATCCAGAACTTCCTTGCAGACACTGCCAGGCGTCTCAAGATATGGGTGGTCGGTGGCACGGTGCCTCTGCGCCAGGACGCCGACGGTCGTGTGGCCGCCGCCTGCCTGGTCTACAAGTCCGACGGACAGCGTGCGGCGCGCTACGACAAGATTCATTTGTTCGACGTCGACGTTCCGGGCAGCGCCGAGTCGCATCGCGAATCGGCGCATACCGTACCGGGCCGTGATCCGCGCGTGGTCGAGACGCCGCTCGGCAAGCTCGGGCTCGCCGTGTGCTACGACATGCGCTTCCCGGAGCTGTTCCGCGTGTTGTCGCGCCAGGGGGCGGACTTGTTCGTGGTGCCGTCGGCTTTCACGGTGCCCACCGGCACGGCGCACTGGGAGAGTCTGTTGCGTGCGCGAGCCATCGAGAACCTGTGCGGGCTGATCGCGCCGGCTCAGTGGGGTGTGCATCCGAGCGGGCGTGAGACTTATGGAGATTCGATGATCATCGATCACTGGGGCAAGGTGCTCGCGCGTATGCCCTCGGGCACCGGATGCGTGGTCGCCGACATCGACACGGCCGCGCGCATGGATGCGCGGGCGCGGTTTCCGGCGCTCGAGCACCGGGTGATTTACAACACCTGACCGCTCACGATCCGGCCGGCCGAACGCGAAGCCTCTGAACGCTCTGCTGTACATTACGCACTGCGCAACGACTACATTGCCCTGGAAACGGTGAACTCTTGGACTCAGTGAAATCCGCCGAACCACTCGCCATTGCCCGCGAACTCATCCTTCGTCCGGGCGGGCTCGACGACGCTCGCCTCGAAAGCGCGCTCTCGCAGGTGATGTCGAGCTCGGTGGACTCGGCCGATCTTTATTTCCAGTTGTCGCGCGAGGAGAGCTGGGCGCTCGAGGACGGCATAGTCAAGGAAGGCAGCGCCAGTATCGAGCAGGGCGTTGGCGTGCGCGCCGTGGCTGGCGAAAAGACCGGCTTCGCCTACTCCGATGAGATCGTGCTGCCGGCGCTCGAAGAAGCTTCGCGCGCCGCGCGGGCCATCGCCATCCGCGGCGGCGAACGCGCCGCGCAGAGCGTGTTGCCCACCAGCGGCCACAGCCTCTATCTACCCATCGACCCGGTGAGCAGTTTCACTTCGAGCGAGAAAGTGGCCTGGCTGGAACGCGTTGATCGCGAGACGCGCAAGATGGATCCGCGCGTCAAGCAGGTGATGGCAAGCGTGGTGGCGGTGCACGAAGTCGTGCTGGTCGCCAACAGCGATGGGCACCTGGCCGCCGACGTGCGCCCGCTGGTTCGTTTCAACGTGTCGGTCATCGTCGAGCAGGACGGACGACGCGAGCAGGGCTATGCGGGCGCCGGAGGCCGCATCACGCTGCCCGAGCTGGTTGCCGCCGACAAGCCCATTGCGCTCGCACGTGAAGCGGTGCGCCAGGCGTTGGTCAATCTCGACGCCGTGCCCGCGCCCGCAGGATCGATGACCGTGGTGCTCGGCCCGGGCTGGCCCGGCATCCTGCTGCACGAAGCCATTGGTCACGGACTGGAAGGCGATTTCAATCGCAAAGGCACCTCGGCTTTCGCCGGACGCGTCGGTGAACGCGTTGCCTCCGAACTTTGCACCATCGTTGACGATGGAACCCTGTCGCGCCGACGCGGTTCGCTCAACATCGATGACGAAGGCACGCCTACGCAGTGCACCACGCTCATCGAGAATGGCGTTCTCAAGGGTTACCTGCAGGACTCCATGAACGCGCGCCTCACCGGCACGAAATCAACTGGCAACGGCCGGCGCGAATCCTTCGCGCACATCACGCTGCCGCGCATGACCAATACCTACATGCGCCCGGGGAAGACACCGCCTGAGGAAATCCTCGCGTCGGTGCAGAAAGGCATCTATGCCGTGAATTTCGGCGGTGGCCAGGTCGACATCACCTCGGGCAAGTTCGTGTTCTCGGCGAGCGAGGCGTATCTCATCGAGAACGGCAAGGTAGGCGCGGCCATCAAGGGCGCCACCTTGATCGGCAACGGCCCCGACGTGCTCAGGCGCGTGTCGATGGTGGGCAACGACCTCAAGCTCGACGACGGTGTCGGCACCTGCGGCAAGGAAGGGCAGAGCGTGCCGGTCGGGGTCGGGCAGCCCACGCTGCGCATCGATGGACTCACTGTCGGTGGTACCGGCTAGGCGATCGGGCGGCGATAAGGTCGCGTCTTCCCCGTAGAGCGCGCTTTTCACCTTGCGCAGTTTCACGCCGGAAAGCGTCTGCGGAGCTCGGACACTGCGCCCTGATTGATCAATGATTCCATTTTCGACGCGAACCGCAGTGCGCCATTTGCACCCAGGTTGAAATGACCGACGCCATACACGGCGATAAAGGCGATAGCGAGAAACGCTGCGATTTTTTTCATGAATTCGGCTTGATGACTTTCTGCGTAAACCCGTAGGCCTGCACGGTACCGGGCAATCCCCGGTGCGAGCACTATGTTCGGGCGCGGGCGACAGGGATGTCGGCAAAGTGCGTCAGCATTCTGAGCGAAAGGAATCGCCCCGCGCCTACACCACAATCAGACACGAACATAATCAAGTACGCGTTTTGCGACATTGGAAACAATGTGAATCCCGGCACATCATGGCTGCCACATGCTTCAGCACACTGCATCCGCGGTCTCGCACCAATCAACTCAACAAGAGCGGAGTCCCTCGAAAATGCGTAACGACACAGCGGCCAGCGGCGAATTTCGTATCAACCTGCCGCCGGACGTGCTCGCAGAAATGCGCCGAAATACGGGCAGCCCCCGCAGCACCATGCAAGTGGATGGATTCCGCCCCGGCTTGCTCGGCCGCCTGATGGACCTTTTCACCGGTCGCCGCCGCTAAGAACTTCGGTTCATGAAAAAGGCGCGCAGGTTTTTGGACCTGCGCGCCTTTTTATTTGCCTCGCCGTTTTCCGGGACTCAGTGCGCTCGTGCCGCGTCCTCGGCCGCCGCGTCTTCATCGGCGTCTTCGTTCGCGGCGTTCACTTCGAGTCTTGGCAGATCGTCCTGGGTGTCGGCCAGATGGGCGGCGTATTCGTCGATATACAGGATTTCATGCTGTCCGATTACCACCACTTCGCCATCGCGCAACGTATGGCGGCGCACGCGCTTGCCATGCACCATGATGCCGTTGGTACTGTTGAGATCCTCGATGACCGTCAGCCCATCGCTGCCGGTTACCAGCTGGCAGTGGTGCCGGCTGATGAATTTGCTGTCGATCTGCAGATCGTTGTCCGGTGTGCGGCCGATGACCTTGCGGCCCGGGATCAGGTGCAGCTCGGTGACCACCTTGCCCTCGGTGGACAACACCAGTTTCGAAGGAGCCTTGGTCGAGCGATCGCCGCTGACGGCGGCGCCGTTGGCGAGCTTCGCCGCGGCGGCGATGGCGCGCGCCGAAAATTCGACCCACTGCAGTTCGGCCAGCGCCGAGGCGATGTCCTGCAACGTCACGTGATCGCGATCGTCATTGAACGCGGCCATCATCGCCGTGTCGCACAGCGTGTTCACCAGACGCGGTACACCGCCGGCGTATTTGAAGATTTCCGGGAACGTGTCTTCGGCGAAGATCTGACGGCCGTTCGCGCCGGCCACGTCGAGGCGATGAACCACGTAGGCATGCACGTCTTCACGCGAAAGTGCGCCCAGATGAAACCGCAGGCGGATGCGCTGGGCGAGCTGGACCAGCTCGGGCGAATCGAGTTTCTCGTTGAGTTCGGGCTGGCCGGCGAGAATGATGCGCAGCACCTTCTCCTTGGTGGCCTCGATGCCCGACAGGAGGCGGATTTCCTCGAGTACCTTGAGCGTGAGGTTCTGGGCTTCATCGATGATCAGCAGCACCTTGCGGCCAGCCGCGTACTGCTCGATGAGAAAGCTGTTGAGGGTGGCGATGAGCTCCGCTTTCTTCATCTTGAAGGGCGAGAAGCCGAACTGCACCAGCACCGACTGCAGGAATTCGACCGCCGTCACCTGGGTCTGGTTGATCTGGGCGATCACCACGTCCGAATCGAGCTGACGCAGAAAGCTCTCGATGAGCGTGGTCTTGCCCGAGCCGATTTCTCCGGTGATGACCACGAACCCGTCGGTAAACCAGATGGTGGACTCCATGTACGCCTTGGCGCGCGCATGGGCCCGTGACAGGTAGAGGAACTGCGGGTCCGGGCTCAACCGGAATGGCAGTTCCTGAAGTTTGAAGTTCTCGATATACATCGGAGCGGCCGATATTACGGTAAAGCCAGCCTCAGGGCAGGGAAGCCCTTATCCCGGCTTACCGAATTGCGAGGTAGGTCGCGCGGTCGATACGGGAAAGTGCCTTGAACGCGCGCCGATCACGGGTTTGTGCCGCGTTATCGCAAATTGTGACATGGCCTAGTTTGCGGCCGGGGCGGGCCGCTTTGCCGTAGTCGTGCCAGTGCAGGCCCGGCTCGGCCAGCAGCGCGTCGCGTGTCGGCATTTCGCCTACAAGATTGATCATCGCCGAATGCCCGCGCGCGAGCGTCGACCCGAGAGGCAGGCCGGCGACGGCGCGCACGTGATTTTCAAATTGGCTGGTTTGCGCGCCCTCGATGGTCCAGTGGCCGGAGTTGTGAACTCGTGGCGCCATTTCGTTGGCGACGAGTTTGCCGCGCTTCACAAAGAATTCGATGGTCAGCACGCCGACATATTGAAAGTGCTCGAGCAATTTGCGCGCCGCGCGTTGTGCCTGGCGCGTGAGCGTCGTGTTGCCGTACGGCGCGCGCGTGAGGCGCAGGATGCCGTCGCGGTGCACGTTGAGGTTGAGCGGATAGAATCGGATCGTCCCGTCAGCGCCGCGCACCGCGATCACCGAGACTTCCGCGTCGAACGGCACCAGGTTTTCGTAGAGCAGGGGCGCGTTGCCGAGGGTTTCCCAGGCACGATCGAGATCCGCCGGTTTGCGCAAGACGAACTGGCCCTTGCCGTCGTAGCCCATGCGGCGCGTCTTGAGCACGCCGGGCAAACCGATGGTTTTCACCGCAAGCTCGAGCGCGGCGCGCGAATCGACTGCCGCGTATTTCGTGGTTGCGATTCCGAGCAGATCGAAGGTGCGTTTCTCGCTGAGCCGATCCTGAGCCGCTGCCAGCGCGCGCAGTGGCGGCGCGATGCGTGCCTTTCCTGGCAGGCCTTCGAGTGCTTCGACCGGAATGTTTTCCCAATCGAAGGTCAGCACCTCGCAACGTTGCGCGAGCTGACCTAACAAGTTGCGGTCGGTGAGCTCGCCCGTGAGAATCGGGCCGACCTGGCCGCCGGGAGTGCGCGCATCGCGATCGAGGAACAGGAACTCGAAGCCGAGCGGATAGCCGGCGAGAGCCATCATGCGCCCGAGCTGGCCGGCGCCAACGATGCCTATGGTCATGTCAGAGCTTGGATGGATCTGGGTTCGCCAGAACCTTGGCAGTCTGCTCGGCGCGGAATTTCTTGAGCGCGGCGTCGAACTCGGGACGTTTGTTAGCGAGGATCGCCGCGGCCGCCAAGCCGGCGTTGGTGGCGCCGGCCACGCCGATGGCGAACGTGGCCACGGGAATTCCCGCCGGCATCTGCACGATCGACAGCAGCGAGTCGAGGCCGTTGAGCGCCTTCGATTGCACCGGTACGCCGAGTACCGGCAGCGTGGTCTTGGCGGCGACCATGCCCGGTAGGTGGGCCGCGCCACCGGCGCCGGCAACGATGACTTCGATGCCGCGGGCTTGCGCCGTGGAGGCGTATTCGAACAGCAGGTCGGGGGTGCGATGGGCGGAGACCACTTTCGTCTCGTAGGGAACACCGAGCTTGTCGAGTGCCTCGGCCGCGGCGCGCATCGTTTCCCAGTCGGATGTCGAGCCCATGATGATGCCAACCAGTGGTTTCATCGCGAAATACTAGCCGTGACCAGCACGCGCGTCACGAAGAAGCTTCAAACAAGGTGCGAATCGTGCGGAACAGCTCGCGCGACGCGCCTTCGCGGCTGCCCGAATCGACACGCTCATTCGTGGCCTTGGTGATGAGCGTCTGGAGGTTTTTGCGGTCGGCACCGGGAATCCACTCGAGCAGCTCGTCGAGCGCGGCCGGACCTTCGATCAGCAGACGCGCACGCCAGGCTTCAATGCGTTTGTGTGTCTCGGCGTCCTGCGCCGAGAGGCGCGACTCGGCGCTGAGCGCTGCTTCGATCGGCGCGGGATCGAGGTCGCGCATGAGCTTGCCGATGTACTGCCGCTGGCGCGCGAGTCCGCCGCGGCTGGTGATGCGTTTGGCGAGCAGGATGGCGTCTTCCAACGTCTCGGGCAGGGCGAGCGCCTTCAGCTCGGATTCCTTGAGCGCGATCAGCCGGGTACCGAGACTTTGGGCGGCCGAGGCCTCACGCTTTCGCATGCTCTTGCTGGGGCCTCGATATTCTCCGTTTTCGTCTTTGCCGTGCATCGTACAATTCTGCCATGCAAGCAATCGTTCAGGCCCGCCAGGAAGTCGATGGCACGCGAATTCCGGAGCTCAAGGGCATCGTTTCCGATTCTTTGAAGCTCGCACGTGGGCTGGGTGCCACCCAGGCCGAAGCCGACGTCAGCCTGCAAAAGGGACTCACGACCACTGTGCGCCTCGGAGAGGTCGAGACGGTCGAATACCAGCGCGATCGCGGCATGGGCATCACCGTGTATTTCGGGCAGCGCAAGGGCTCGGCCAGCACCGCCGACTTGTCGCCGCGCGCGGTGGCCGAAACCGTCGAGAAAGCCTGCGACATCGCGCGGTACACGGCCGAGGACGATTGTTCGGGCCTCGCCGACCCGGAAGAGCTGGCGCGCAACATTCCCGACCTCGACCTCGACCATCCCTGGGATCTGTCTCCCGAACAGGCCGTCGACACCGCACGCGAATGCGAGGCCGCGGGTCGCGCGGTCGACGTGCGCATCACCAATTCCGAAGGCGCCAGCGTCAGCAGCCACCGCGGTGTGCGCGTGTACGGCAATTCGCATGGATTCCTCGAAGGCTTCCCCTCGACCAGTCACAGCGTGAGCTGCGTGCTGCTCGCCCAGGCGGGCGAGGACATGCAGCGCGACTACTGGTACGCGTCGGCACGCGACGCGCGCGATCTCGAAAGTTCCGCCAGCATCGGTCGCAAGGCCGGCCTGCGTGCCGTGGCGCGTCTCGGCGCGCGCAAGATTGCCACGCAAAAAGCCCGCGTGTTGTACGCGCCGGAAGTGGCGCGTGGCCTCATGGGTCATTTTCTCGGCGCCGTTCGCGGCAGCAGCCAATACCGCAAGAGCTCGTTCCTGCTCGGCGCGCAAGGCCAGCAACTGTTTCCGTCGTTTCTCGAGGTGAGCGAACGCCCGCATATTCCGAAGGCGCTCGGCAGCAGTCCATTCGATGGCGAAGGCGTGGCCACGCGTGATCGCGAGCTGGTCAGCGATGGTGTACTGCAGGGCTACATCCTCGGCAGCTACTCCGCGCGCAAGCTCGGGCTCAAGACCACGGGCAATGCCGGCGGCACGCACAACCTGCTGGTGGAGTCGAAAACCGGCGGCGTGGAAATCGGCACGCTCATGCGCGAGCTCGGCACCGGTTTGTTAGTCACCGAGCTCATGGGGCAGGGCGTGAACGGCGTCACCGGCGACTATTCGCGCGGGGCTTCGGGTTACTGGGTGGAGAACAGCGCGCAGGCGTATCCGGTGCACGAAATCACCATCGCCGGCAATCTCAAGGACATGTACAAGAACATCGCCGCGATCGGCAGCGACGTGGATTTGCGCGGCGGCGTGCGCGTCGGCTCGATTCTGCTCAGCGAGATGATGATCGCCGGCGACTAGCGAAGCGGCAGACGGGCGTCAGCCTTCCTCGACGAGATCACGCAGAGTCGTTTCTCCGCAGCTCTTGCGCCACGCGTCGTCCATCGTCTTGCTGATGGCATCCACGGCCGGTAGTTTGAGATTGCGCGGCGCGACCTGACCGGCTTTTTCGTTGCGCGCGATGTCGACGATTTCCTGAATGCTGATCTGACCGAGGTCGCGCGCCGGCAGCAGCATCTCGTTGTCGGTCATGGTGAGCAGATGGGCGCCCTCGAGCGCGTGCACGATGCGCGAAATGGCGATGCCCGGCATGCCGAGCTCGTGCGCGAGCGTGTCCACCGACCAGCGGGTCTTGCCGTCGTGGTACGAGCGGCCGATGAGGAACATGACCTTGAGCGTGAGTGTCTCGCGCTGCACGGCCGACAGCCGTAGCTCCGTCAAACCCAGCCGCAGGTAGTTGCGGTTCTGCACGTAAAACGATAGTTGCGCGCCGACCAGCAGTATCAGCCAGCCAAAATAGGTCCACAGCAACGCGGCCACGATGATGGCGAAGCCCGCGTACACCACGGTGAGGCGCGTGGAGTACACCACCATCGCGGTGAACAGCTTGCCCACCGCGGCCCAGAGAATGCCGGCGGTGATGCCGCCAATGAGCGCGGGCTTCCACTTCACGCGGGTGTTGGGCACGAACATGTACACGGCGGTGAAGATCGAGGCGACCATGAAGTAAGGCGACACCTCGATGCTGATCGCCATCAGCCGATCGAAGAAAGGCATGTAGCGGCCCCAGCCGTTCGCGGCGGTGTCGAGCGCGTGGTGCGAGAGCCCGATGAAGCTCACGACGACGATGGGACCGACGATCAGCAGCGCGACGTATTCGGTCACGCGTCGCGCGAAACTGCGCGCCTGCTCTACGCGCCACAGAAAATTGAAGCCGTCCTCGACCTTCTTGATGGTCCCCAGCAGTGTCCAGAGCAACAGCGCGAGACCCAGCGAGCCGACCACGCCGGTGCTGACGCTGTCGGCGAATTCCATGACCTTGTTGGTGAATTCCTGGGCGCTCGCGCCCATGGGCTTGAAGAACTCATAGATGATGGGTTCGAGTTCCCGGTGCGCGCCGAAGGCCTTGAGCACCGCGAACGCGAAGGCGATGAGCGGCACCAGCGACAGCAGCGTCGCGTACACCAGACCCATGGCATAGAGATTGATCTGGCCGCGCGACAGGTCGCGCAGCAGCGCATACGGATAACGCAGCAGCCGCATTGCACGCGCGCCGGGCGTGATCCCTTCGGAGTACTCGCCGAACAGGTAGCGGTCGAGCCAGTTCCAGAACACAAGGATCATCGTGGCCGCAGAATAAGTGGCCGGCTTCGCCCTGTCACGATTAGATTGGCGCGCATGCCCGCAAGCTTCCCCGAACGAATCGTGTGCCTCACCGAGGAAACCACGGAAACGCTGTACCTGCTAGGCGAGGAAGCGCGCATTGTCGGCATTTCTGGTTTCACGGTTCGCCCGCCACGCGCGCGGCGCGAGAAGCCTAAAGTGTCGGCGTTCACCAGCGCGAAGATCGACAAGATCGTGGCGTTGAAGCCAGACCTGGTACTGGGTTTCTCCGATCTGCAAGCGGACATCGCGGCGACGCTGATTCGCACCGGCATCGAAGTGCATGTGTTCAACCAGCGCAGCGTGGCGGAGATCCTGCGCATGATCGCGACGCTTGGCGGCATGGTGGGGTGCGCCGACAAAGCCCGCGAACTCACCGCGAAGCTCGAAGCCGGGATCGAAGACATTCGCCTGCGTGCCGCGCGCTTCAAGCGCCGCCCGCGCGTGTACTTCGAGGAATGGGATGAACCGCAGATCTCGGGCATCCGCTGGGTGTCGGAGCTCGTGACCATAGCTGGTGGCGACGACTGTTTTCCGGAGCTGGCACGTGAGCCGCTCGGCAAGAATCGCATTATTGCCGACCCGCTCGAAGTGCTGCGGCGTGCACCCGAGGTGATCTTCGGCTCGTGGTGCGGCAAGAAATTCCGCCCGGAGACGCTGGCGGCGCGCGCCGGCTGGAGCGAGGTGCCCGCGGTGCGTGACGACTGTCTCCATGAAATCAAGTCGTCGATCATCCTCCAGCCCGGGCCCGCGGCGCTGACCGATGGCCTCGCGGCCATTCATGCGTTGCTTGCGAAATGGGCGGCCAGCCACTAGATGTACGCCGCCGCTTCGGCGGCTTTACGGAGTGCGCGTCAGCGCTGCAAGAGCCTCGAGGTATTTCTCGCGAGTGCCGGCGATGACCTGCGGCGGAAGCTTCGGCCCCGGCGGCTGCTTGTTCCAGTCGAGCGTCTCGAGATAATCGCGGACGAATTGCTTGTCGAAGGAGGGCGGGCTCGTCCCCTCGCGATAGGTATCGGCCGGCCAGAAGCGTGATGAATCCGGCGTCAGCACTTCGTCGATCAGCGTGAGCTGGCCATCCTCGCCCAAAGCGAATTCGAACTTGGTGTCGGCGATGATGATGCCGCGTTCACGCGCGTAACTCGCCGCGTATTCATAGATGGCAATGGCGGTGTCGCGCACGCGCGCGGCGATATCCGCGCCGACGATGCTGGCCGCGCGCTCGAAGCTGATGGTCTCGTCCTTGTCGCCGATGGCGGCCTTGGTCGACGGCGTGAACAGCGTCTGTGGCAGTTTCGCCGCCTGCCTGAGCCCCGCAGGTAGTTTGATGCCGGAAATCGATCCGCTTCGCTGGTAGTCCTTCCATCCCGAGCCGATGACGTAGCCACGAACCACGGCCTCGAGCGGCACGGTCTTGAGACGTTTCACGATGACGGCGCGATCCGCCAGCATGGCGAGCTCGGCCGGGTCGGTGATCACCTCGGCGATGTTTCGGCCGGTCAGGTGATTCGGAACGATGTGTCGAGTGCGCTCGAACCAGAAGTTCGAGATTGAATTGAGTACGCGGCCCTTGTCGGGAATCGGATCGGGCATGACCACGTCGAAAGCCGAGAGCCGATCGGTGGTCACGATGAGCATCGACCGCTCATCGATTTCGTAGATGTCGCGGACCTTGCCGGTATGGATTTTCCTGAGCCCTTTCAGGGAAGTCGTATGGACGGGCTTGCTTTCGGTTTCGGTTAGCATAGTTGCCATGAATCTTATCAACTGCGTTCGATGAACATCACCGGAAAAATCGTCGGCCTCGTCCTCGGCCTGATTCTGTTCCGCAGCCCGTGGGGCGCGATCATCGGGGTCATCCTGGGGCACTTCTACGACCAGAGTACCGTCACCTATCGCCGTTCCGGCGGCGGCGCGGGTGTGCTCGAAATCGGCGAGCGGTTTTTCGCAGCGACGTTCGAAGTCATGGGTCATGTGGCCAAGTCCGACGGGCACGTGTCCGAAGCGGAGATCGCCGCCGCGCGCAAAGTGATGGCAGAACTGCGCTTGAATGGCGTGCAGATACACGCGGCGATCGCGCATTTCACGCGCGGCAAGAGCCCGACCTTCGACCTCGAGTCGACGATGCGCGAGTTCGCCGAGGCCTGTGCGCAGCGTCCGGACCTCATGCGCGTGTTCCTCGAAGTGCAGGTGCGCGCCTCGCTCGAAGGCGTGGACATGCAGGGGCCGGCGCGCGCGGTGATTCAGAAAGTCGCCGATCTGCTCGAGGTGTCGCGCATCGAGCTTGCGCACATGGAAGCGGTGCTGCGCATCCGGCGCGAACAGTTCCGGGCCGGCGGTGGGCCGCGAGGCAGCGGATCCACCGGGCAAGCCCCGCCGCGCAGCGGCGCCCAGCTCAACGCCGCCTACCAGGTTCTCGAAGTCGACCCCAAGGCCACGGGCGAAGAGGTGGTCAAGGCCTATCGACGCCAGTTGAGCAAACATCATCCTGACAAACTCAAGGCCAATGGCTTGCCCGATTCGATGCTCGAACACGCCAAGCAACGAACTCAGCAGATCATCGAGGCTTACGAGCTGATCAAGTCTTCGCGGGGCGCGTAAACTCCACTGCCATGCAGACACCCTGGATCGCACCCTCGATTCTTTCGGCCGATTTCGCGCGGCTCGGAGAAGAAGTGAGCGCCGTGGTCGCCGCCGGCGCCGACGTGGTGCACTTCGACGTCATGGACAACCACTACGTGCCCAATCTCACCATCGGCCCGATGGTATGCGAGGCGCTGCGCACCTACGGCATTACCGTGCCGCTCGACGTGCATCTCATGGTGAAGCCCGTCGATCGCATCGTGCCGGACTTCGCCAGGGCCGGGGCTACCTACATCTCGTTTCATCCGGAAGCCAGCGAACACGTGGATCGCACCATCCAGCTCATCCGCGAGAATGGCTGCAAGCCTGGGCTCGTGCTGAATCCGGCGACGCCGCTCAGCTGTCTGGATCACACGCTCAAGAAGGTCGACCTCGTCGTGCTGATGTCGGTGAATCCGGGCTTCGGCGGGCAGAAGTTCATTCCAAACGTGCTCGACAAGGTGCGCGCCGTGCGCAAGCTCATCGATGCGTCGGGCCGGCAGATCCGGCTCGAGATCGATGGCGGCGTGAAGGTGGACAACATCGCCGACATTGCGCGCGCCGGTGCCGACATGTTCGTCGCGGGCTCGGCAATCTTCGGTAGCAAGGACTACCTGGCCACGATCAGCGCCATGCGCACCGAAATCGCCAAAGCCCGATAGCGCGGCCAGGGGGCTTCCGCGAAGGGCGGATGAGCTTCGAATCTCTCGGAAACGCATGCGCGCCCAGATCGTGCTCGGGGTGCACATGCGTGGTGACGATGTAGATAGGCTTGCCGACGACGATGCCTACATTCGGGACCAGCGAGGTGGAACCGTCGGGAATGGCCCAGACGTGATCGGTGAGTTTTTCCGTGACGCCCTCGCGTACCAGCGACGCCGGCGCGGGCGTCGCTGGTTGTTGGGCGAGGGCGGGCGCGGCAAGTAACAGCGCGGGCAGGGAAGCACCCTTCATTTTGCTCCTGGCCAAACAGAAACGCCGGCGAGGAGCCGGCGTTTCTGAAGTCGCGCACGCGGCGCGAATCGTCTATTCGTCATCGTCCTCGTCGTCATCATCGTCGTCGTTCTCGACGCGGGCAGCAGTGCGCACGGCGCCGCCGCCACCCTTGCCGCCCTGCACGGGTACGACCACCGGGCGCGTCTTCATCTTCGGACGCGCATTGAACACGACGATGGTCTTGCCAGTGGCGCGCAGCAGGCCCTGGTCTTCGAGCACCTTGAGGACGCGGCCCGCCATTTCACGCGAGCAACCGACCAGGCGAGAGAGTTCCTGGCGAGACACCTTGATCTGCATGCCTTCGGGATGCGTCATGGCATCCGGTTCGCCGCACAGATCCATGATGGCGTGCGCCACACGGCCAGTGACGTCGACGAACGCGAGATCGGACAACTTGCGGTTGGTGCGATCGAGGCGCGTCGCCAGTTGCGTGGCGAGTTCGAATACCAGGCCGGGACTTTCCGCCGCGATCTGGCGGAAACGCGGATAGGTCATTTCCGCGAGCTCGCAGTGATTACGCGTGCGCACCCAGGCGCTGCGTAACGGCGACTCGTGGAACAGACCCATCTCGCCGAAGAACTGACCTTTGTTGAGGTAGGCGAGGACCATCTCGTTGCCTTCCTCGTCCTCGACCATCACCTCAACGGAACCGCTGATGATGTAGTAGAGAACGTCGGGCAGATCGCCCGCATGGATCACGACCGTCTTGGACGGAACAGTGCGAATGCGGCAATAACTCAGAAATCGGTTGATCGCCGGAATGTCGCTGAGGGGTTTGACCGCCTCTTCCATCTGACTCTCCCTTGCTGCTATTTGCATCGCGCCTCTTTATTGGCTGCGTTATTAAGTCGTATTACATAACTTAATGCCACAGCGCGCAAAAGAACACGGATCAACAGTGATCCGCGTCACAGGCGCAATGCTTAAAAACGGTACGAAGTATGCGTCATCACCCTCGCGGTTCGCCGCATCAATTCGCGGATGGGCCCCGGGAGCGTTGCGCCGCCGGCACTCTGTGCCTCGCGACCGTGCCCCGCCTCGTCGTGGCACATGGCCTCGACAATGGCCCGACTGCGTAGATCTTCAGGCGGCAACTCATCGAGATGGCCTTTCAGATGACCCTCGACCTGACGTTCGGTTTCGGCGACGAACCCCAGGCTGGCGCGATCGCCGAGCAAGGCGGCCAGTGCCCCGATCCCGAAGGATCCGGCGTACCAGAGCGGGTTGAACACGCTGGGCCTGGCCCCGAGTTCCTTGAGCCGGGTTTCGCACCAGGCCAGGTGATCGGTTTCCTCGCGCGCCGCGCGCAGCATGAATGCGCGCACATCCGGGTCGCGGGCGAGCAGCGCCTGTGCGTGATAAAGCGCCTGGGCGGCCACCTCGCCGGCATGATTTACACGCATCAGGGCCGCGGATTCGCGCTTCTGTTCGTCGGTAAGGCGGGCAACCGGCAGCGAATCGGCCTTCTGGCCCTCGCGAGCCGGCACCTGCGGGGGCACGGGCACCGGCCGGCCGGCGGCCGGTGGCGCGAGCAGGGCGCGCAGGGCGCGATCCGCTGCTGAGATAAAGGTGTCGAGGGAGGGGCCCGTCGCCATGGGCCGGGATTATAGGGGGCTAACCCACGAGAGCATCAGGGGTTTTGCAAAGGCCAAAGGCGTTGAGTACACTCTGCGCCCTTTTTCCAGGGGCCCACCGCGCCAGATTGCCGCCAAATACCTGGTGGTGCTTCTGGGTCCGATGAGTGTGCTCTTCCGGTGGTTGGAGTCTGAAGATGTCTACTGTTTTTGCGAAGTCCGAAAGCGTGCGTGGCGACTGGTTCGTGGTGGATGCCACGGACAAGATCCTCGGCCGCCTCTCCACCCAGATCGCGATGCGCCTCAAGGGCAAGCACAAGGCGATCTTCAGCCCCCACGTGGACATGGGCGATCACATCGTCGTGTTGAATGCGGAGAAGATCAAAGTCACGGGCAACAAGCTCGAAGACAAGATCTACTACCACCACACGGGCGCCATCGGCGGCATCAAGTCCATCGCTCTCGGCAAGATGCTCAAGGAGCATCCCGAGCGCGCCATCGAATTCGCCGTGAAGGGCATGCTCCCCAAGGGCCCGCTCGGTCGCAAGATGTATAAAAAGCTGCACGTGTTCGCGGGCGACAAACATCCGCACGCCGCCCAGCAGCCGAAGCAACTCGAAATTTAAGGAATAGAAGAATGCCCGCTCAAGCAGCAAAGCCGCACTACGGCACCGGCCGTCGCAAGACCGCCGCCGCGCGCGTCTACATGAAAGCCGGTACCGGCAAGATCACGGTCAACGATCGTCCGCTGGACGAATTCTTCGGCCGCGAAACCGGCCGCATGATCGTGCGCCAGCCGCTCGAGCTCGTGCAGATGGCTGACAAGTTCGACTTCACCGTGTCGGTTTCGGGCGGTGGCATCACCGGCCAGGCCGGCGCCATTCGCCACGGCATCACCCGCGCACTCATGGAGTACGACGGTGAGCTGCGCAAGGCATTGCGAGTCGCCGGTTTCGTCACGCGCGATGCGCGCGAAGTCGAGCGCAAGAAGGTCGGCCGCCGGAAGGCTCGCCGTGGACCGCAGTACTCGAAGCGTTAGTCTTTCTTGAAGACTGGGCTTTAGTATTGTTCGCAGACGGCCGGATTTTGGGAGATCGTCTAGCGGTAGGACAACGGACTCTGACTCCGTTTACCTAGGTTCGAATCCTAGTCTCCCAACCAATCAGGAACCCGCCCCTTCTTTCAAAGAAAGGGCGGGTTTCTTTTTTCCGGGAGTAGTTAGTGACAACCCGCAATTCGCTCCTTGCATCGTGCATCGCACTGGTCGGATTTGCCGGCGCCGCGCACGCCACCTCAGTTGAAGAAATGGGTCACGCGGCGCAACTGCGCTCCCTGTATGCGGAGTTCTGGGAAGAGAATCTCAAGCTCAACCCGCTGACGGCGACCTTCGCCGGCGATCCGCGTTACAACGCCGAGCTGCCAAATTTTCTGTCAGCCGGATACGAGGCGCAGACCCGCGCGTTTGAGCAGAAGTATCTCGCCCGCGCGCGAGCCATCGGCACCGATGGGCTCATCGGCCAGGACCGGCTTTCTTACGACATCTTCACGCTCAATCGCGAGTCGGCGCTCGAAGAGCTCGAGTTCCCCGAGCGGCTGCTGCCGATCGATCAGTTCCAGAACATCGCCAACTCGTTCGCGCAGTTCGGCTCGGGCACGAGCGCGCAGCCGTTCGTGACCGTGAAGGACTATGACGATTGGCTGAAGCGCGCGGCGCAGGGGCCGGTGATCTTCGATCAGGCCATCGCCAACATGCGCGAGGGAACGAAGCGCGGCATCGTGCAGCCGCGCGTGCTCATGGAGAAGGTGTTGCCGCAGCTCGACGCCAACATCGGCGACGACGTGCAGAAGAGCATCTTCTGGGGCCCGATAGCGAAAATGCCCAAGGACTTCCCGGCCGTCGACCGTGAGCGCCTGACCGCGGCGTATCGCGCGCTGATCGCCACCCAGCTCACTCCGGCCTACATGCGGCTGCGCGCCTACATCGCCGATGAATACCTGCCAAAAACCCGCGACACATTCGGCATGGGTGCGCTGCCGAATGGCGCCGCCTGGTATGCGCACAAGGTGCACGACAACACCACGCATTCGATGATCCCCGCGCAGGTGCACCAGATCGGTCTCGACGAAGTCGCGCGCATCCAGGACGGGATGCGCGCCGTGGCGATGGACCTTGGCTACACCAAGTCCACGAAGACATTGTCCGAGCTCAAGGCGTTCTTCGACTGGATGAAGGCGCGCGATGACATGTACTTCGCCTCGCGCGAAGAGTTGTTAGCCGCCTACCAGAAGTTCCACAGCGATGTCGATCCACTGCTGCCGGCGTATTTCAACCTGATTCCAAAGGCCAACTACGAAGTGCGCACTGTCGAGCCGTTCCGCGAAGCGTCCGCGTCCGCTGGTTCCTATCAGGGCCCGTCGCTCGACGGCAAACGTGGCGGCGTGTTCTACGTGAATGCCTTCGACCTCAAGGCAAGGCCGCGCTGGGCGCTGTCGTCACTGTCGCTGCACGAAGCCGCGCCGGGCCATCACTTCCAGATTTCATTGCAGCGCGAGCTCGGGGATCTGCCGATGTTCCGCCGGTTCTCAAGCGACACCGCCTATATCGAAGGGTGGGGGCTGTACGCTGAGTACCTGGGCTATGAGATGGGTATTTATAAAGACCCGGTGCAGCGCTTCGGCGCGCTCGACGCGGAGTTGTGGCGCGCGATCCGCCTCGTCACGGACACTGGCATCCACTCCAAGGGCTGGACCCGCCAGCAGACCATCGACTACATGTTTGCCAACTCGCCCACCGAGGCGACGCGGGCTATCTCAGAGACCGAGCGCTTCGCGGCGATTCCGGGCCAGGCGCTGGCGTATAAGATCGGTCAGTTGAAGTTCGTTGAACTGCGCAAGCGAGCCGAGAAGGCGCTGGGCGCGAAGTTCAGCGTCAAGGCGTTCCACGACGAGGTGCTCAAGGACGGTGCCATTCCACTCGACGTACTCGACGCCAAGATCAACCGGTGGATAGCCGCCACGAAGTAGAAGAATGGGGACACTCCCCATTTCCTAGCAAAAGGGGCCGCACCTGAAGCAGGTGCGGCCCCTTTCGTGGCCGGAGATTGGGAAGGTCCCCGTCAGTTGATCAGCGCCTGGTAGATCGACGCCTTGAACTTGTCGGTGAGGTCGGTGTTGTTCGGCATCATCTGGACCATGAGCACCGTGACCATTCGCTCGGCCGGATCGACGCTGTAGTACGTTCCGTACGCGCCGCCCCAGCCCCACGAGCCCACCGACTCCATGCCGCTCACGCCGTACTTGTCGTGGGTCTCGAAGCCGTAGCCGAACCCGAGTCCCTTGGGACTCTTGAGGTCGCCGATCTGGTTGGTGGTCATGAGCTGCACGGCATGCGGCGACAGCAGGCGCACCTTGCCGAGCGCGCCACCATTGCGCAGCGCCTCGAGCAGCGTGGCGTAGTCGTGCGCCGTGGACACGAGCCCGGCGCCGCCGGAGAAGCTCACGCGCGGGCCGTCGACGTAGTGCCCCTGGCCACGCGCGCCTTCGGGCTGGCGCACCGCCTTGCCGTCGGGGTCGCTGCCGTAGACGACTGCGAGGCGGTCCTTCTTCTCGGCCGGTAGATAGAAGTACGTGTCCTTCATGCCAAGCGGACCGGTGATGTGACTCTTGATGAATTCATCGAGCGACACGCCGGACGCTTTCTCGACGATACAGCCCAGGATGTCGGTGTTATAGCCGTAGACATAGCGCTCGCCGGGCTGCGACTCGAAGGGAAGCGTCCCGAGCGTCTCCATCGTCTTGCAAATGGGCTCGGTCTTGTCGGCGAAATACCAGCCAAAACCCGCCGCGGGCCCCAGGCCTTTCGGTTCGTACAACGGCGCGAATTCCGGCTGCTGTCCGTAGTTGATGCCGGCCGTGTGCGTGAGCAGATCTTTGATGAGGATCGGGCGCTTGGCAGCCACCACGGCCGTGGAAGTGCTGTTGTCGGCGCGCGTGAGCACCGTGGTCTTCTCGAAGGTGGGGATGTATTTTCCGGCGCGCTCGTTGACGGTGAGCTTGCCTTCTTCCATGAGCTGCAGAATCGCAACGCTGGTCAGCGCTTTGGACTGCGAGGCAATACGGAACTCGGCATCCATGGTCATCTTGCGGCCAGCTTCCTTGTCGATCCAGCCCACGGCACGCTGGTACACGGGTTTGCCGTCGCGAAGCACCAGCGCAACGACACCGGCGACCCGGCCATCGTTCACGTATGAGTCGAGCAGCGCGTCGACCCGGCCAAGGCGATCGCCCGAAAAGCCGGCAGGCGTCGCGGGGTGCGCCGGCAGGGCGACACCAATGGTGATCGCCGCGGCGAGCAGCGCCGTCATCTTGTTAGTGGTGTTCATCGAGAGTCTCCTGCTCAATTCAACGTGGCGACGACTACCGACTTGGGCGGCAGGTCGAATACCCACGTGTCCCCTTTGAGTTTGCCGCCGGTGAAAGCCGCGGGCTGCACAGCGTTGGGCGCGGCGAAGGTGTTATGCGTGTTCATGGCGGACGCGGTCAGGACGCGCGCGCTCATGTTCTTCGCAGCCACCCCCGAAATCTTCGTGCTGACGCGCGCCGGCCTGGTGGGATCGGTATTCACCAGCGCCAGCAGTACCGCGCCATTCGCGCCGCGCGCGGCCGACACGCTGACCGCGGGAATTGCCAGATCACCGTGCTTGTACTCAGGCGTCGTGAGCTCGGCCGGCAGCAAGGTCGCATTCTGGAACGGCTTGTACATTTCGAACACGTGGTAGGTAGGCGTGACCAGCATCTTTTCCTTGTCGGTGAGAACCATGGCCTGCAACACGTTGATCATCTGCGCGATGTTGGCCATGCGCACGCGATCGGCGTGATTGTTGAAGATGTTGAGATTGAGGCCGGCGAGTACCGCGTCACGCATGGTGTTCTGCTGGAACAGGAACCCCGGATTCGTACCCGGTTCGACGTCGTACCAGGCGCCCCATTCATCGACGAACAGTGCCACCTTCTTTTCGGGGTCGTACTTGTCCATGGCCTCGGCGTGCTTGCGCACCAGTTCGTCCATGCGCAGCGTCGAGTGCAGCGTCATGATCCAGTCGTTTTCGGTGAATGTGAGTGACGGGCCCTTCACGTCCCATTTGCCGGTCGGCAACGTGTATTGATGGAAGGACATCGCCCCCATGAACTTGCCCGAAGTCTTCATGAGCTCGTCGGTCCAGTCGTAGCGTTCGCCATAGGCGCCGCTCGCCACCTTGACGGGCATGTTCTCCTTGGGCGCCTTGATGTTCAGCGCGAATTTGCGGTACTCGTCGGAGTAATACTGCACGTTCATGTCGCCGCCGCATCCCCAGGGTTCGTTGCCCACGCCGATGAAGTCGATTTTCCAGGGCTTGTCGCGGCCGTTGGCGCGCCGCTCGTTCGCCAGCGAGGACTGCGAAGGCGAGGTGATGTATTCCACCCACTGCGACATCTCCTGCACCGTGCCCGAACCCACGTTGACCGCGAGGTAGGTCTTGGCGCCCAGCATCTCGGCGAGTTCGAAGAACTCATGTGTGCCGAAGGTGTTCGGTTCGATCACGCCGCCCCAGAAGGTGTTGACGCGCGCCGGACGTTTGTCGCGCGCGCCGATGCCGTCGCGCCAGTGATATTCGTCGGCGAAGCAACCGCCGGGCCAGCGCAGCACCGGGATCTGCAGCTTCTTGAGCGCCGTCAGCACATCGTTGCGATACCCGCGGGTGTTGGGGATCGACGAACCTTCACCAACCCAGATGCCTTCGTAGACATTGCGGCCGAGGTGTTCCATGAACTGGCCGTAGATGTTGGCGTCGATTTTCGCACCGGGGGTGTCGGCGCGGATTGTCAGCTGAACCGGAACCGGTTCCGGGCTCGCCGCGAAACCGGAAAGCGTTATCGTCCACGTCGCCAGCGCGGCGACGAATCTTTTCGTCATCATCGGTGAGCCCCCTCGGATAATTGTTCCCGGAATCTAATACGTTCAGCCGAACGCCGATAGGCAGGGATGTATATGCGTGTCGTTATGCCCGGTGACTGCTCACGAGCCGGCGCGCAGGTCCTCGCGCCACTGCCCCAGGGCGCGCGCTTCGATTTCGTGCTCCTCGTCGCGCCAGGTCTCCCGCAGCGCTGCCGCGTACCAGTCTTTCATCGACTGCAGTGCCAGCAAATGCGCGGCGTAGCGGCGCGCGCCGGCATTGAGCGGTGGTTCATAGGTCTGGACCCGAAACGCGATCGGCGCGAAGAACGCATCCGCGGCGCAGAAGCCCGTACCGGTGAGAAAGGGGCCGCCGAAACGGCCGATGCCATCGGCCCACAGTTCCTCGAGCCGCGCGAGATCGCGCACCAGCGGCGCCGCCGTGGACTCGAGCGTCACGCGGATACCGCAGTTCATCGCGCAGGCGTTGCGCAGCGCCTGGAAACCGGAATGCATCTCCGCGGCGGCTGAACGCGCCCAGGCGCGCGCCGCAGCCTCGGCGGGCCATACGCCCGCGTGACGCTCGCCCACGTACTCGGTGATGGCGAGCGAATCCCACACCGTGATGTTGCCGTCGACGAGCGCCGGCACCTTGCCGGTGGGGGAAAAGGAACGGAACACGTCGGGGTTTTGCGCGCCGCCGAACGGCACCAGGGTTTCGCGGAACGGAACATTCAGCTCGCGCATCAGCACCCAGGGGCGCAGCGACCACGAAGAATAGTTCTTGTTGCCGATGAACAGCTCGAACATGTCAGCCCTCACTTCAGCATCTTGCTCACGAGGTCGTATCCATCGCGATCGGCGAAGCCATTGCGCCGATAGAAATTGCGCGCCGCTTCGTTGCGGCGCCCCAGCTGCAACGAGACGTTGGTGCAGCCTTCGATACGAAAGTGCGTTTCGGCGGTGGCGAGCATCTGGCTGCCGAGGCCAAGGCCGCGATGCGCTGGCAGCACGAAGAACTCGTCGATCTCCGCGGTCATACCCTGGTGTTCGAGACTGAAGACATACACGGCGAGCAGATAGCCTGCGGGCTCGCCGTATACCGTTGCGACCCAGGCGCGCCCGAGGTTCGAGTCTTCGAGCACGCGCGTCAGCAGGGTGCGCATGCGCGTCGCATCGAAGCCCTCGATGGCCTCGAAGCGCCAGTATTGCTCGACCATCGGCAGCAAGACTTCGAGGTCGGTCGGCGCTGCCGGATTGATCTTGATTGCCTCAGTCATTTCGCTGCCTGGAATTTGCGGGATTGCGCTTGGCGCGCACGGCACAGATTGTGGCGCAGATACGGGAATGGAAACACATCGCCGAAGACATGCGCGGTGATGGCCGCCAGGCTCCAGTCGTCCCCGTAGGTGACCAGCAGCACGGCGGCGACGATCAGATGCGTAACGGTAAGTCTGTAGAGATGAGCGGCCGGCAGCCGGCGCGCCAGCGGCGGCGGATTCGCCATGCGGCTGCGCAGCCACCGCCAGCGAAGGTCGTCGCCGGCGATGGCGAACACGAACACGAGGAAAAAAACTACCAGCGTCATGCGTGCGGCACCCGCGCTCCTAACTACCGTCCGGCAGCCACAAGGCAACCATCGCGCCACCGTCTTCGCGATTGGCGATGCGCAGCCGGCCGCCGTGCGCCTCGACGATCTCGCGGCACAACGTGAGACCCAGCCCCGTGCCGGTCTCCTTGGTGGAGTAGAACGGCACCAGCGCGTTCTCGAGCGCGGCCGGCGTGAAGCCGGGTCCGCGGTCGCGAACCTCGAGGGTGAAGCCGCGCGAGGCCAGCGTCACCGCCAGCTCGATGTCTTCGGGCCCGGATCCGGACTCGCGGGCGTTCTTGAGCAGGTTGATCAGCGCCTGTTCGATCTGCGCCGTGTCGAAACTGGCGGCGCGCTGCGGCGGTGGGCTCACCAGTCTGAAGGCGACCACGATTCGCAGGCGTTCCAGCAGAACCTCCCAGGCCACGGTCGCGACCCTGGGACGCGGCAGCTTGGCGAACTGCGAATAGCCGTCGATGAAGCCGGCAAGATGGCGTGCCCGACCTTCAATGGTGGCGAATACGTGGCTCAGCTGTTCGGGATCGGGCGGCGAGCGCGCGAGGATCTGACCCGAGTGGGCCAGCGAGGAAATGGGCGCCAGCGAATTGTTGAGCTCGTGCGCGATCACGCGAATGACCTTCTTCCAGGTCGCGACTTCCTGCGAATTGATCTCGCGCGTGAGCTGCTTGAGCAGCAGCAGCCGGTGCGGCAGCGCGTTCAGCAGGAAGCGCCGCTGCGACACGTGATACACCTGCGGCTCACCGTCGAGCTCGAGCGTGAACAACGTGTCGCCGCCGCGGTCGATGGCTTCGCGCAGCGGCGTGGGCGCTGCGTCGAGATAGCGCGAGAAGCGTTCACCCTCGAGCTTGCGGCCATCACCGAACAACTGCCGGGCGGTGGTATTGCTGTAGAGCACGGCGTCGGCCTCGTTGGTCAGCACCAGCGCGAGCGGCGTGGCCTGGATGACGGTGTCGAGCATGAGCTCCCGCTGGTACAGGCTCTGCCGCTCGACGCGCAGGCGGTCACCCAGGCCGTTGTACGTGGTAACGAGGTCACCCATCTCGTCGCGCGTGACGGGCGTGACGCTGACGCTGAAATCCCGATCCTTGAGGCTGGCGATGCCATCGGCGAGCGCGCGCGCCATGCGCGCCCAGCGCGTCGTGACCACCGTGCCCGACCAAGAGATGAGTGGCGTGAGTACCAACGCCGTGACGACGGCGGCCAGCCATGGCGAGGCGATGAAGTGCTGGACCGCGACGAACACGATGACGCTGAGCGATGCGATCCCGCCGAGCCACAGCGTTGCCCAGCCGGCCATGGACCATTTCCCCAAGAACAATGGCCAACGCATCTCGACGATTGAATCCGTTTGCTAGCCCTGACGGGCCGGGGATTCCTTGATACCGAGTTTTTCCATGCGGCGATAGAGGGCCTGGCGGCTCATGCCGAGCTGGCGCGCCGCTTGCGCCACAGTGTTGGCGTTCTCGGCGAGCACGCGTTCGATGGTCTTGCGATCGAGGACCGGCTCATCGGAACGCGCCGGCAATACTGCGGGCAGGTTCAGCGTCACTGCCGTGATCGCAGCAGCGCCCGCGAGCAGCGCAGCGCGTTGCAGCACGTTGCGCAGCTCACGGACATTGCCGGGCCAGGAATAGTTGAGCAGCGCACGTTCGGCATCGCTGCCGAGCCGCGCGCCGGGCGGCAGGAAGGCGCGCGTCAGCGGCAACACGTCGTCGCGGCGCTCCGCAAGTGGCGGCAGTGCCAATTCGATGACGCTCAACCGATAGTAAAGATCCTCGCGGAAGCGGCCTTCGCGCATTGCTTCGCGTAACGGCATGTTGGTGGCCGCGACGATCCGCACGTTGGCGCGCCGGGTCGTGTTCGAACCCAGCCGTTCGTATTCGCCGGTCTGCAACACGCGCAGTAGTTTGGCCTGGCCGGCGAGCGGCAGGTTGCCGATCTCGTCGAGGAACATCGTGCCGCCATCGGCGGCCTCGAAACGCCCGGCGCGTGCCTTGGCGCCAGTGAACGCACCGGCCTCGGTGCCGAACAATTCCGCCTCGATCAGTTGATCGGGCAGGGCGCCGGCGTTCACCTTGATGTAAGGCTGATTCTTGCGCGGCGAATTGGCGTGCACGATGTCGGCCAGCACTTCCTTGCCGGCGCCGTTCGGGCCCGTGATGAGCACCGGCACATCCGCGTGTGCCACCTGCGCCGCCATCGACGCCACGGTGTGCAGCGCGTCGCTCTCGTAGATGAGCCCGCGCAGGTCGTAGCGCTCCGCGAGCTGGGCACGGGCTTCGGCGCGCGTGGCGCGGGTCGAGATGTTTTCTTCGACCGCGGCGCGCAGCTCGAGCAGGTTGCGCACCGTCGTCAGCAGGCGCGAGTCGTCCCAGGGCTTGGCGATGTAATCCGCGGCGCCGGCCTTCACCAGGTCGACGGCGGTCTCGAGATGCGTCCACGCCGTGAGCAGGATGACCGGCACGTCCGGATGCAGTGAGCGCAGCTCGCGAAACAGGGCGATACCTTCCTCGCCCGAAGTGGCCTCGCGACGGAAATTCATGTCCTGGATGACCAGGTCGACTTCCTCGGATCGCACGGTGGCGAGTGCCTCGGCTGGAGAGGCAGCGCCGAGCACTCGCGCACCGTGCAGGGACAACAGGACCTGGAAGGCCGTGCGCACGGCCTCGCTATCGTCAGCAACCAGTACAGTCCGGTGAGCCAGGCGGTCCTCGACGTTCGAAGTGACTGAAGTCATTGCTGAGACGCTCGCGGACGGCCTGAGGTTGCAAACACTCGCCATAGATTCACGTCGGGTGCCCACCTATGTGTTTCGGGTAGCCATGGCCGGGGACACTTTCGCGGCGCGCAACGAAGGCTGCCAGGCGGCAGCCTGGCCCACTAACCACAGGCCCAGCACGCCACTGACGAGGTAGTAGAGGCTGAGGCGGGGCAGTTGGTACTGAGTGGAAAGCCAGAATCCAATGCCGAGCGCCAGGCAGCAGCCCACGGCGACGCCCGAGGTGGTGATCAACCAGTTCTCGGTCATGAAGTAACGCACGATGTCGCGCTTGCGTGCCCCCACCGCGCGTCGCGTGCCGATCTGTCGCGTTCGCGTATTCACGTTGAATGTGGCGAGCCCGAAAATGCCCAGCGAGCTGAATACGAGTACCAGCCCGGTGACGGTCGAAAGCGTCACCGCCATCAGGGAGTCGTTCGCATAACCCCTGCGTTTCATATCCGACATCTTTTTCGCTTTGTCCAGCCGCCGGTTCGGATCGCGCTTGAGCAGGGCGACATCGACCGCAGCCATGACACGATCGAGCTCGCCAGGCCGCACGCGGATCACGTATTGCGTGGATGGATCGGGACCGACACTCGGGGTCAGCATGGTGCGATCGACTTTGTCCCAACCCACCCACGACCCCTGCATGCGCTCGATCACACCAATAATCCGGATCGGATGGCTCTGGTCGTCGTACATCGTGTTGCCGAGAATCGGCTGATCCTTGAACAGGGCTTTGCCCAATGCTTCGCTAATGACGCCGGTCGGCGGCCAGGTAGTCCCGCGCGTCGTCTGGTATTTGATCGTGGTGGGATCGAATGTGGTGCCCGCAGACAATTTTATTCCCAGGGCCTTGACCGCGTGGTCGTCCGTTTCGAAGGTGTTCGCAGGCGAGTTCTCTCCCTTCTTGTCCGGAAGCGAATAGAACAATGTGGAGTTGCCACTTCCCGACAGGGGTACCTGATTCATCGGCGCTGCGTCGACGATGCCAGGCATTTGCCGCAACAGCGCCATGTCCTCGCGCACCATGCCGAGATAATCGTGGTCCGGCTCGTACGAGGTAACCCAAAAGGAAAAGATGTTCTGATCGTCGATGCCGGAAGGTCGGCCTATGTGGCTGACGCGCTGCTGCGTCAGGAACACAGCATTGACGACGATCGCCAGCGTGATCGCAATCTGCAGCGAGACGAGGATGGCGCCCGCGCGATTGCGCAACAGCGAGGAGAGGATGGGTCGGATTTCCATGTCACTGCACCTTGAGGTAAGAAGCGGGCGCGGCACGCCCGATGCGCCAGGCGGGATAGAGCCCGGCGGCGATGCCCGCAGCGATTGCGATGGCGACACAGATCAGGAAGTTGGCCTCATCGAACGGCAACGCGCGCGTTGCTTCGTCAACGAAGCGCCCATACCAGGCGCGTAGCGCCCAGATACCGCAGAGGCCCAACAAGCCACCGACCATGCCGCCCGCGAGCGCGACCACACCCGATTCGGTGAGGTGTTGCCAGAAGATGTCGCGGCGACTGGCGCCGAGCGCCCGGCGCACTCCGGCGCTCGGCGCTGCGTTCAGGAACTTCGCCAGCAGCAGCCCCACGGTGTTCACCAGGCACACGGCGAGGAAAGCGAACGCCATCGTCAGCATGGCCTTGTTGTCGTCCTGAACGACCTGATTGCGCTCGAGCCAGCCGTCCACGTCGTAGAGGTAGTTGTTGAGAGGACGGGGAAAACGACCATGCTTCTTTTGCTCGACGACATAGTTGTCGAGGAACTCACGGTAGGCGCGCTGTTTCTCGGCCGTGCGCAGCTCGACCCAGGCTTCGAACGAAATGCACTCCGAGTTCAGGAACGCCTGGAAGCTGTCAATGACCTCGGTCTTCCAGCAGTTGGTATTGCCGTGACTGCCGAGCTCCATCACCTGGCCCCACGAGAACGGCACGTACGCATCCTCCAGATCCTGGAATGCGCCGTTGCTCACATCGAAGTATTTGGGCATCGGTTCCCAGTCATCGAGAACGCCGACCACACGGAATTCGCGATTCTTGAAGAGCACCGTCTTGCCGATGCTGTTGACGCCGCCAAAGGCCTCCTGGTTGCCTTTTTTAGAGAGTACCAGCACCGGATCAGGCCCGGCGTCCGCTTTGGCGTCCCAGGCGCCGCCATATAGAAATGGCACTTCGAACATCGCGAAGAAATCCGCGGTGGTCATTCGAGTGGCGAAATACTGCGGCGCCATGCCTTTGTCCGCGCGCCGGTAAGTTCCGCCGGATTTGTACATGATGACTTTGCGGTCCGGAATTCCGGAGGCGTACAGCGCACGCGCATCGCGGTAAGTGAGCATCGTGGGGGCCAAGGTCTTGTCGCGGTCGTCATATGACTGGTTCGGATCCCAACTGTCGATCGACGGCGCGAACAGGATGCTGCTGCGATCGCCGGCCGGGTTCGCGGACGCGGCGCGATACGTGGTCAGCGTGATCATGCAAACCGAGATGCCGAGCGCGATGGCGAACACCATGAGCGCCGTGAGGCCGGGATTGCGTTTGAAGCTGCGCAGCGCGAGTTCGAGGTAGTAGGCGAACATCTCAGGCTCCGGCGGTGGCGAGAGCACCGACGCCGGCGCCGTGGGCGGGCGTCGGCGTCGGGTGCGGCTCATAGGGTTTGAAATCCGAGATCTGTCCGTCGACCACCTGCACATTGCGATGTGCGCGGCGTGCGAGTTCGGGGTCGTGCGTCACCATGATGATCGTGGTGCCCATCTCGTTGATCTTCTCGAGCAGCTCCAGGACCTGGCGCGCCATCAGCGAATCGAGGTTGCCGGTGGGCTCGTCGGCAAGGATCAGCTTCGGATCCCCGGCGAGGGCGCGCGCGATCGCCACGCGTTGCTGCTGGCCGCCGGAGAGTTGCGCCGGTACGTGCTTCATGCGCGCGGCCAGGCCAACGATTTCGAGCGCGTTGGTGATGCGCTTGTGGCGCTCGGCCGATTTCATGCGCCGATAGCGCAGCGGCACGTCCACGTTGTCGAAGACGTTGAGGTCGGGCATGAGATTGAAACTCTGGAAGATGAAGCCGATCTTCTGGTTGCGCAGGCCCGAGCGGACGTCGTCGGACAGATCCGTGACTTCCACATCGTCCAGCTTGTAGCTGCCGCTCTCGTAGGGCTCGAGCAGCCCCGCGATGTTTAGAAAGGTGGTCTTGCCCGAACCCGATGGGCCGGTCACCGCCAGGAACTCACCCGCCTTCACTTCGAGTGAGAAATTGCGCAGCGCGTGCGTCTCGATGAGATCCGTGCGGAAAATCTTGCTGACATTGGTCATGGAAAGCATGTGGGGTCCTCTGGAGTCCTAATTACCGATGAGGACGCTCGGCGCGTCCTTGTATTCGCGCATGTCGGAGAGCACGACGGTGTCGCCGACCTTGAGTCCACGGCGGATTTCGATTTCGCCGATGGCCGTCGCACCGAATTCGACCGGCAGGCGTAGTGCCTCGTCGTCGCGCACCACGTAGACGAAGCGCGTGTCCGAATCGCTGAAGGGACCGCGACCGACCTTGAGCACGTCATTGCGTTCATCGAGCACGATGCGCACCGACGCCCGCTGGTTTTGCCGCAGCGCCTTGGGTTGATCGGTAAAGCGCACGCGGCCGGTTACCTGGCTCTGGCGTACGTCGGGCGAAATGCCCGCGACCGTGCCAACAATCGTTCGCCCGTCGAGCGTGATTTCCGCGTTCATGCCGGGTCGGATCTCGTTCGCGTACGACTCGGCCACCTGGAATTCGATTTCGAGCGCGGAGAGGTCGATCACGGTGACCAGCGGCGAATTTTCGGCCACCTGGGCGCGTTCTTGCTGCGCTAGCGTCGCGACGATGCCGGCCACCGGCGACTTCAGCGTGAGTGCCTCGACGCGATCGTGCAGGCGGACCACCTTGAGCGACTGCGCGTCGCGGGTCAGGCGCTGACTGCGCAACTCGAGCTGCAGGCTGTCCTTCTCCAGGCCGCCGGTTTCGATGGCGTGGGCGTAGTTGAGCTTGGCCGTCTCGAGGTCGTCGCGCGCCCGCTCGAAGTCTCGCTGCGGAATCACGTGGATGCCCCACGCGTCCTCGGCGCGTTTGAATTCGCGTTCGGCGGCGGTGATCTGCACCTTGGCGATATCGCTGTCCTGGCTGCTCTTCAATATCTGCCGACGGACTTCGATGGTCTGGCGATTGAGCGCTGCATCGGCGCTGGCGAGCGCGGCGCGCTCCAGTTCGTATTCATTGGTGAGGG
>JBDTSV010000005.1:0-15462 GCA_039930985.1 Pseudomonadota bacterium | reverse complement strand
ACAAGGGCGGCGGCGTGCTATACATCGGCACCAAGGGCAAGCTCATGCACGACACTTATGGTTTCAACCCACGGTTGCTGCCGAAGTCATTGCACGAGAGTGTGGGGAAGCCCAAGGAAACCTACGCCCGCGTCAATACCAGCCACGAGATGAACTGGATCGACGCCATTCGGGGCAAGGACAAGACCAAGACCACGAGCCCGTTCGAATACTCGGCGCGGCTCACCGAGATCATGCTGTTAGGCGTCGTGGCGCTCAATGCTGGCAAGAAGATTCAGTATGACGGCGCCAACATGAAGGTTACCAACGTGTCCGACTCCGATTCGCTGCTGAAGCGCAAGTACCGCGCTGGCTGGGAATTGACCTGACCCAAATCCAGGCCGAAGTTTGATGCCGAGCACCCGTCGGACCTGCCTGACTTTGGCGATGCTCTCGCCGTTGCTGGCGCGCTGCGCTTCGGAGACCGACCCGATCACGGCTGCGATGGCAAGCATCAAACCGCTGTTCAAGCGAAAGTCCGCGCCACTGCCGGGCGACTGGCTCGCCGAGCACAAGGAGCCCGGACAGAGTTACCGGCAGTTCCGCGCTCTCGTGCCGAAGCGCGCCATCGACACGTACTCGACACTGCGGCTCGTTCCCATCGGCCCGCTGTCCGACGGCCAGTCGCAGGTGCTCGGCGTAGTGCGCGATTTTCTGCAGGCGTTTTTCGGACTCTCGTTGGTAATGGATCCACCGGTCAGTCTCGACGAGATCCCTGCCGAAGCGCAGCGCATGGAGGAACTTCCGACGCTCCGCCAGCTGCTCACCACCCATCTGCTGAGCACCCTGCTCGTGCGCAGGCGTCAGGCGCGCGACGCCGCGGTGCTGGGCATCACGGCCGTCGACCTCTGGCCAGGCCCGGGGTGGAACTTCGTTTTCGGTCAGGCTTCGCTGCGCGAACGAGTTGGAGTCTGGTCGATGGCGCGCAACGGAGATGCGGATGCGGGACCTGAATCGCTGACAACCTGCACGATTCGCACCGTCATGACCGCCACTCACGAAACCGGTCACATGTTCGGCATCCGGCACTGCATTGCCTACGAATGCGGAATGAATGGCTCGAACAGCAACCACGAGCGCGATCGACAGCCGTTCGAATTCTGCCCGGAGTGTCAGGCGAAGCTGTGGTGGACATGCCGGCTCGATCCGCTGGCGCGAAGCCGCGCGCTCGAAGCCGTGGCGGGCGGGCATGGTTTGAAGATCACCGCCGCGAACTTCGCCAGACAGTCCGAAGCGCTGGCCAGGGCGTGAGCCGCTAACTACCAGGTCGCGGTGCGCCCGGCACCGAGGCTCCGCGCACACCACCAGAATCGTACACCTCGCAAACAATGGCTGGCCGTCGCGCGCTTTGCATAACGCATCCCTAGCACCAAACAGACAATACATCGGGATAACCCTGAGCTATGCTCTGCGCCAGTTCAGTGTGGATGGACTCCATGGAATCTCCAGAGCTGCAGCGCTTGCGTGCCGCCATCATTCGCGACCCGGGAAACGCCGAATTGCGCTATCTGCTCGGCGCCGAGCTCGCCCAGCGCCGTGAATATCCGGAAGCGGTGGCCCAGATGCGCTCCGCGCTCGACATCGACCCCAAACTCCACTTCGCGCGTCTGCAGCTCGGGCTCCTGTATCTCACCATGTCGCAGCCCGACGATTCACTCGCCGTCTGGGCGCCGCTCGAAGAGCTCGATGAAAGCGCCGCATTGAAAGCATTCAAGCGCGGTCTCGAGGCCCTGATCCGCGACGATTTCTCGGCTTGTATCGGCTTCCTGCAACGGGGCATCACGCTCAACAAGCAGAACGCGCCGCTCAACCACGACATGTCGCAGCTCATCGATCGCGTGCGCGACGGCAGCGTCATCGCCGCGCCTGCCATCCCAGCTCCGCACATTGACTTCGCCCGCTACGGGGAGCCTTCCGGCACCAAGCACTGACTTTGCGCCCCGGGTTGCACACCAGGCGCCAGCTTGTTATCAAGCTGCATGAGTGACTTCTCCGCCGACGACTTCAGCCTGCCGTCGTGGGCCTACACCGATCCTGAATTTCTCGCCCTCGAGCGGGAGCGCGTCTTCCACCCGTCCTGGCAGGTCATTTGCCACGTCGCCGAGATCCCGAAAACCGGCGACTACCAATGCTTCGACTTCATCGGCGAAATGCTCTTTGCCATGCGCGGCAGCGACGGCACGGTGCGCGCCTTTCACAACGTGTGCCGGCACCGCGCGGCACGGCTGCTCGATGGGCCGCGCGGCACCTGCGCCCGACGAATCGTCTGCCCCTATCACGCGTGGTCGTACGACTTCGAGGGAAAACTCGCGTCAGTGGGTGACCGGTCCGCGTTCCCGCACCTCGACATCGATCGCGAATCCCTGGTGCCCGTTGAAACGGAGATCTACGCCGGCTTCGTGTTCGCGCGCGTCGAGGGCGGCGGGCCGACGGTGGCGCAGATGATGGCGCCGTACGCCGACGAGGTCGCGTCTCATCAGTTCGAGAAACTCGAGCCCATCGGCCGCGTCACGCTTCGTCCGCGCAACGTCAACTGGAAGAACGTCGGCGACAATTACTCCGACGGCCTGCACATCACGGTGGCGCACCCCGGCCTCACGAGGTTGTTTGGCGCCACCTATCGCGTCGAGTCGCGTGAATGGATCGATCGAATGTCGGGCGAGCTCTCTGACAACCCTTCGCGCAACTGGGCCGAGCGCATGTATCAGAAACACCTGCCCGTGGCCGAGCACCTGCCGCAGGCGCGGCGGCGCTCGTGGGTGTATTTCAAGCTCTGGCCGAACTTCGCGTTCGACGTCTACCCGGACCAGGTGGACATCATGCAGTGGCTGCCGGTTTCACCCACCGAGACGTTGATCCGCGAGATCGGCTACGCGCGTCCGGATCAACGCCGCGAGATGCAGGTCGCCCGCTACTGCAACTGGCGCATCAACCGCCGGGTGAACGAGGAAGACCGCGTGCTCATCGAGCGCGTGCAGAACGGCATGGCCTCCGGCAGCTACCGTGCCGGCCCGCTCGCCGCCGGCGAAGTCGCGCTGCGCAGCTTCGGCAATCGCCTGCGTGGCCTCATTCCCCAGTGCCGCGAGCCCGTCCCACCGAAAACCGGTTGGTCGCACGCCGCCGCGGCGCGGAGCTGACTAACCAGTGGCCGGTCATCGCAAACTCGGACCGGTGCTCGCCACGGTGGTCGTCGCCGGCAACATGATCGGCTCGGGGATCTTCCTGTTGCCGGCCACGCTGGCCTCGGTGGGCAGCGTCACGGTCATCGGCTGGGTTTTCGCCGCCTGCGGGGCACTGGCACTGGCGTTGTTATTCAGCCGGTTGGCGCGACGCAAGCCGATGGCGGGTGGACCGGCGACTTACGCATTCGATGCGTTCGGGCCTTTCGTCGGCATGCAGACCAGCCTCTGGTATTGGGCCGCGTGCCTGATCGGCAACGTGGCCATCGCGACTGCCGCCGCCGGATACCTCGCCGCGCTGTTCGGCATCGCGACGACTCCCGCCTCGCTCGCCGCACTGACCATCGGCTTGTTGTGGTTCGCGACGATCACGAATCTGGTGAGCCCGCGCTTCGCGGGCATGGTCGATGGGCCTTTGCTGGTAGCCGGCCTCATACCATTGCTGCTGGTGGTGACCTTCGGCTGGCACACCTTCGACCTGACGCAGTTTCGCTCATCGTGGAACGTGAGCGGGCAGCCTATCTACCACGCGCTGCCCAACTCGCTGGTGCTGGTGTTCTGGGCCTTCACCGGCCTCGAGAGCGCGTCGGTCGCGGCCGCCGTGGTCGAGAACCCCGAGCGCAACGTGCCCATCGCCACGGTCGCCGGGGTGCTGATCGCGGCACTCTTATATATAGCCGCCAGCACCGCGATCATGGGAATGGCCCCCGCCAGCGAGCTTGCCACCTCCACAGCGCCCTTCGCGCTGGTGGCCGCGAAGATGTTCGGCAGCGTCGCCGGACCACTGGTCGCCTGCGCAGGAATGCTGAAGGCGTTCGGAACACTGATTGGCTGGGTTTTGCTGACGGCGCAGGTCAGCCGCGCGGCGGCGGACCACGGCCTGCTGCCGCAGCTCTTCGCACGCACACGCTCGGGCGACACGCCGGTCGCAGGCCTCATGATCGCGGGGTTGCTGGGCACAGTGGCCATCGTGCTCACCGAGGCCGCGACGCTCGGCCAGCAGTTTGGACTGCTCATCGAGGCCTCGACGATCTTTGCGCTGCTCACCTATCTTGGCGCCTGCGCGGCGGCGCTGCGCTATCGCGTGCGCGGCGAACGCAAGTTGGCCGTCATCGGCGCCGCGTTCTGCATCTTCGTCATCGGGTGGTCGAGCGTGCCGGTGCTCATCGCCACCGGTATCTGCATGGCATTGTTTGTGCTGTGCTATCTACCGCTGTCGCGCGGCAAGTACCGGTTACCGGATGCCGCCGTGCGCGGCAGTGAATCCCAGAAGGCCCGCGAACGGCACGACGACTGAACGGGGCTAGTTCGCCAGCAGATGCGAATGCCAGGTCAGGTGCTGCGAGATGAAGGTCTGGATGAAGAAGTAGCCGTGGTCATAACCTTCGCGCATCTGCAGGTAGACCTCTTGTCCCGCGGCCTTGCACGCCGACACCAACAATTCCGGCTTGAGCTGATCGGCCAGGAATTTGTCGTCGGTCCCCTGGTCGATGAGGATGCCGCCCGCGAACTTGTGCCCGGCCTTCACGAGTTCGGTGGCATCGTACTGCGCCCAGTCCGCGCGATAGGCGCCGAGATAGCCGGTGAATGCCTTCTGCCCCCATGAGCTGTGGATCGGCGCGACAATCGGCGCGAAGGCTGACAACGACTTGTACTTGTGCGGATTCTTCAAGGCGATGGTCAGCGCGCCGTGCCCACCCATGGAATGTCCCATGATGCCGCTGCGGGCAACATCCGCCTTGAAATTGCCGGCGATGACGGTGGGCAATTCGTCCACGACATAGCTGTACATGCGGTAGTGGGCAGCCCACGGCGCCTGTGTGGCGTCCAGATAGAAGCCCGCGGCAATGCCGAAATCCCAGGATTCGCGGTCACCCGGCAGCGCGACACGAGGGCTCGTATCGGGCGCGACCAGCATGATGCCGTGACGTGCCGCATGCTCGAGCGCACCGGACTTGGTCACGAAAGTTTCCTCCGTGCAGGTGAGCCCGGCGAGGTAGTAGAGCACCGGCACCGGACCGTTCGCGGCCTGCGGCGGCGAGTAGACGGCAAAGCGCATGTCGCAGTTGTTGGCCTGCGAGTGGTGCTGGTAATAGCCCAGCACCCCGCCGAAGCAGGCGTGCCGGGAGAGCGTGGCTAACAACATTACGCTTTGAGCGTCCCCTTGGCTTTCGCCACATGGGTCGCGATGTGATCCATGAGCGGCGGCGACAAGCAATCGTATGGCGTGAGGCGCAGCTTCTTGAGGCGATCGCGAATCTTGAGCATCTCTTTGGGTTTGGCGACGCCCGCCTCGATGATGGACGACACGAAGGCCGCGAACTCAGGCTTCGCCCAACCCTTGTCCTTCGACAGCTCCACGTGCACGAAGTCGAGACCATAGAACGGATGGCTGGTGTTCTCGATGCGGCCATACAGGTGCACACCGCAACCCGAGCAGGCGTGGCGCTGGATGGCGGCGCTGGCATCGACGGTGTTCAGCTTCTGTTCGTTGGCGGTGACGGAGAGGTTGTCACGCCCCACGACCGCGACCACGGAGAACTTCGCGCCCGCGGGCTTCCAGCACTTGGTGCAGCCGCAGGCGTGGTTGTGGGCGACATTGCCCTTGATGGAGACAGTGACCGGGTCGGTGGCGCAGTGGCAGGTAAGCGTGCCGCCCTTGAACTTCTTGGCGCCGGCTTTGAGACCCTTGTCGATCGATGGATGTAGCTTGACGGCCATGAGCATTCCCTCGTCGTTGTTGGTTGGAGGCTAGAAGGTGACCACGGAGCGAATCGACTCGCCCTTGTGCATGAGATCGAAAGCGTCATTGATCTTGTCGAGCGGCATCACGTGCGTGATGAGGTCGTCGATGTTTATTTTCTTGTCCATGTACCAGTCAACGATCCGGGGCACGTCGGTACGGCCGCGGGCGCCACCGAAGGCCGTGCCTTTCCACACGCGGCCGGTGACGAGCTGGAATGGCCGGGTCTTGATCTCCTGGCCGGCGCCGGCGACGCCGATGATGACCGACACGCCCCAACCGCGATGCGTACATTCCAGCGCCTGGCGCATGACCTCGACGCTGCCGATGCATTCGAAACTGTAGTCCGCGCCGCCGTCGGTGAGCGATACCAGGTACGGAACCAGGTCGCCCTGCACTTCCTTCGCGTTCACAAAATGAGTCATGCCGAATTTCTCGGCCATGGCCTTGCGCGCAGGGTTCAGATCGACGCCGATGATCTTGTTGGCGCCCGCCATGCGCGCGCCCTGGATGACGTTCAGGCCGATGCCACCGAGACCGAACACCACGACGTTGGCGCCCGGCTCGACTTTCGCGGTATTGATGACGGCGCCGACGCCGGTGGTGACGCCGCAGCCGATGTAGCAAACCTTTTCAAACGGCGCATCTTCGCGGATTTTGGCGAGCGCGATCTCCGGCAGCACGGTGTAGTTAGAGAACGTGCTGCAACCCATGTAGTGGTGCACCTTCTCGTTGCCGATGGAGAAGCGGCTGGTGCCGTCGGGCATCACGCCCTGACCCTGGGTGGCGCGGATGGCGGTGCACAGATTGGTCTTGTGCGAAGTGCACGATTTGCACTGCCGGCATTCCGGCGTGTACAGCGGAATGACGTGGTCGCCCTTTTTCAGCGTGGTGACACCCGCGCCGACATCGACGACGATGCCTGCGCCCTCGTGGCCGAAGATCACCGGGAACAGGCCTTCCGGATCGCCGCCCGAGCGCGTGAATTCATCGGTGTGACAGACGCCGGACGCCTTGATCTCGACCAGCACTTCGCCAGTCTTGGGGCCTTCGAGATCCAGGGTGACGACTTCGAGTGGTTGACCGGCTTTCCAGCCGATCGCTGCGCGCGTTTTCATTTTTGGTCGCCCCTTCGTCGTGAGCGGCACATTGTATAGAGCGGAGTCGAGCTTGGCTGCCGCGGCGCGCCAGCGATGCCGGGCGCTCAAAACAGTCAGGACGTTACGGTGATTTCCTCCTGAAATGCGCAGGTAACCCGTGGCGCGACGAGGTGCACCGCCAGCCGTTAAAAGAGTATCGACGCGCCTTCGTCCGCCGGCGTCGCGCCTTCGCGCAGCCGCGTGAACAGTTCGCGGCCGACGCCGTACGCGGCGTTCATGATCTCGGGCTTCACGGGTTCGCGCGCTGCAAACGTCGCGGCATCCACCTGTGCCTCGAGCACGCCGGCCCGCGCATCCAGCCGAATCATGTCGCCATCGCGCAGGCGGGAGATCGGTCCATCCACCGCCGCTTCCGGCGTGAGATGGATCGCGGATGGCACCTTGCCCGAGGCGCCGGACATGCGGCCGTCCGTGACGATGGCCACTCGTCGGCCTTTGGCCATCAGGCCTGACAAGGCGGGGATCAGCTTGTGCAGCTCGGGCATGCCGTTGGCGCGCGGACCCTGCCCGCGCACCACCGCGATGAAGTCGCCTTCGATGCCGGCCTTGAGCGCGGCGCCCATCGCTTCCTGACTCTCGAATACACGCGCGGGCGCGTTGATCTCCCAGTATTTCGGATCGACCGCGGAGGTCTTGATGACCGACTTGCCGAGATTGCCACGCAGCAATTTCAACCCGCCATCCGCGGAGAACGGATTGCTCACCGGTCGCAGGATCTTCTCGTCATGGGATTTTTCGGCGCCGTCGCGCCAGACGAGTCTGGAATCCTGCAGGAACGGCTCTTTCGCGTAAGCCGATAACCCGGGGCCCCAGATGGTCATCGCGGATTCGTGCACGAGACCCGCGTTGATCAACTCGCGCACGACGAACGCCATGCCGCCCGCGGCATGGAACTGGTTGATGTCCGCGTCGCCGTTCGGATAAACGCGTGCGATCAGCGGCGTGACGCGCGACAGGTCCGCCATGTCGTCCCAGGTCACGGTCAAGCCAACGGCACGCGCCATGGCGACCAGATGGATCACGTGATTCGTCGACCCGCCCGTCGCCATGAGGCCGACGATCGCATTCACGAACGATCGTTCGTCGATGACCTCGACAAACGGCAGGTAGTTAGTGCCGAGCGCCGTGGTCCCGGCCACCTGCTGCGTGGCGGCAACGGTAAGCGCATGGCGCAGCGGCGTGTTCGGCGCGACGAATGCCGCGCCCGGCACGTGCAGGCCCATCAACTCCATGAGCATCTGGTTGGAATTGGCGGTGCCATAGAACGTGCAGGTGCCGGCGTCGTGGTACGAACCCATCTCCGCCGCGAGCAATTCTTCACGCGTTGCGAGCCCTTCGGCGTACCGCTGGCGCACCTCGGCTTTGGCTTTGTTCGGGATGCCGCTCGGCATCGGCCCGCCGGGCACGAAGACGATGGGCATCTGCCCGAACGCCGCCGCGCCGATGAACAGACCCGGGACGATCTTGTCGCAGATGCCTAACAACAACGAGGCGTCGAACGCCTCGTGCGAGAGAGCCAAGGCGGTGGACAGCGCGATCACATCGCGGCTGAACAACGACAGTTCCATGCCTGCGCGTCCCTGAGTGACGCCGTCACACATGGCGGGCACGCCGCCCGCCACCTGCGCGGTGGCGCCGACGACGCGAGCCGCGGCGCGAATCACCTCGGGATAGGGCTCATACGGCCGATGCGCCGAGAGCATGTCGTTGTATGAGGTGACGATGCCGATGTTCGGAATGACCGATTGCTGCAGCTTGCCCTTGTCTTCACCGGCTGCGGCCATGACGTGCGCAAGGTTGGCGCAGGCGAGCTTGCCACGCGCCGGCTCGATCAGCTTTCGCTGGCGCGTGCGCTCGAGGTAGTCACCGCGCGCTGCCGCGGAACGGCCACCAATACGCTCGGTGACCTCGATGATTACGTCGTGGAGCCTCTCAGATTTCCTGGGTGTCATGGCTATTCATACCAGCTATGGCCGTGTCGCTCGGCGAGCGCGATCGCGGCTGTGGGCCCCCAGGTGCCAGCAGGATACGGCCTGACCTGTTGGTGCGTCGAGCGCCAGCTGGTCTGGATTCCATCTATCCAGCTCCAGGCCGCTTCGACTTCGTCGCGGCGCACGAACAGTGTGGTGTTTCCTTTCAGTGCATCGAGCAGTAGCCGTTCGTAGGCGATGCGCGTACGACCGCCGCTCTCGTCCTTGGGCAACGAGAGCTCGAGCGGGACTTCGCGGAGGCGCACACCCTCGAGCCCTGGTTGCTTGCTGAGGATTTCGAGCGTCACGCTCTCCTCGGGCTGCAGGTGGATCACCAGCCGGTTGGCCTGCAGGGTCGGTTCGTCCGCGGCGAAAATGTTGTGCGGCACCGATTTGAACTGGATGGCGATATCGGTGCGGCGCGACTGCATGCGCTTGCCGGTGCGCAGGTAGAACGGCACACCCGCCCAACGCCAGTTGTCGATTTCCGCGCGCAGCGCAACGAAGGTCTCCGTGTCGCTGCTGCCCTTTTTCGGACTCTCCTGCGCGCCCATCTCCTGGTTGTATCCCGGCACCGCGGCGCCACCGGCGCTGCCCGCGGTGTACTGCCCGCGCACTGTGTTTGCACCGACCGTCGCCGCCGTGATCGGACGCAGGCTGCGCATGACCTTGGTCTTCTCATTGCGCACTTCGTTCGGTTCGAACAGGTGTGGTGGCTCCATCGCAACCAGCGCGACGAGTTGCAGCATGTGGTTCTGCACCATGTCACGCAGCGCGCCGGAATCGTCGTAATAGCCCCAGCGGCCTTCGAGGCCGACGGTTTCCGCGACGGTGATCTGCACGTTGTCGATGGACGACGCGTTCCACAATGGCTCGAACAGCGAATTCGCAAACCGCAGCGCGAGCAGGTTCTGCACCGCCTCTTTGCCGAGATAGTGATCGATGCGGTAGATGCGGTCTTCGTGGAAGACCTTGCCCACAGCATCGTTGATCGCGACGCTCGACGCATAGTCCTGGCCGATGGGCTTTTCGAGCACGACGCGGCACAGTTCGCAGGCGAGGCCCGCGGCGCCGAGGCTCAGGCAAGTCGGCCCATACAGCTTTGGCGATGTCGCCAGGAAATAGAGAACGCGGTTGTTGCCAGCCAGCGCTTTCTGCAACGCCTCCGTGCCCTTGGCGGTGCCGTCGCCGGTCTCGAAGGCGGCGTAGGTGATGCGCCCCAACAAGTCCGCCACCGCGTCTTCCTTGAGGTATTCGGCGGGCACGTGCTTGCGCAGCGCGCCTTCGACGAACTTGCGGAATTCGTCATCGGGCATTGTATTGCGTGCCGATGCGACGAACGTCAGCGTCGGCGGCACGAGCTTCTCGCGGCACAGGTGATAGAGCGACGGCCACACCATGCGCTGCGACAGGTCCCCGGTGGCGCCGAACAGCACGAATTTCTGAATTGGATTTTTCATGAGTTGAGCAGTAGCCGCGCGGCGCCGAGCAACTCGACGTGCGGGTGTGAAATGGTTTCAACCGGCACGCCGCGCATGGCGGGCGTGAAGCGGCCCTTGTATTCGAAGGCGGAACGCACTCGCCGCTCGAGCGTCGGCCGGTCGAAGTGCTGGAGCATCGCGCCGGAGATGAGCACGCCCTGCCAGGCGCCGAGCGTGAGCGCCAGGTCGCCGGCGAACGAGCCTAACAACTCGCAGAAGAGACCCACGGCCTCGACGCACGTGGCGTCGCTGCCGGTGGTGGCGCCGGTCGTGATCTCGGCCGCGGACAACTCCGCCTTGTGCACGCCCTCGATGTCGCAGAGCGCAAGAAAGATGTTGGCGAGCCCCGCGCCACTCAGCACGCGCTCCGCGGAGACGCGGCCATATTTCTTGCGCAGCCAACGCAGGAGTTCGATGGCTCGTTCATTGGTGGGAGCGAAACTCGCGTGGCCGCCCTCGGTAGCGAGCACGCTGAACACTCCAGCATTGGCGATCACTCCACCGACGCCGAGGCCCGTGCCCACGCCGACGATGGCGCAGACACCCTGCTTCATCGGCAGCGACAAGCGCTGCGCGCCGATGGGACTCAGATCGTCCGCACGCAGCGCGCCGACGGCATGCCCTACCGCCTCGAAATCATTGATGACGTGCAGCCGCTTGAACTGCTGGGACTCGCTGAGGGCGCGCGCGGAGAACGACCACGCGCTGTTGGTGAGCTGCACCTGATCGTGGTCGACGCGGCCGGCGACCGCGACCGCCGCCCGGCTGAGCGCCGCGGGGACTCCGGGCGTCTCGCTTCGGTAATGCTGCGCCGCATGGGCGATGGATTCGTGAGCGCGTACCGCGTAGCGGCGCACGCAATGGACATCGAGCGCCTCGGATTCCGGGCCGCGCACCGCAATGCCGAAGCGGATATGCGTACCGCCGACGTCTGCTACCAGTCCCAGCACCGCCGAAGGGTCGAATTGCTCACTGCCTTCCGCGCCGGGAAGCGCTGAATTAACTGTCACCATCTCGCTCCAAAAGCCTGCAAAGGCTGCGCCCGTAAAGACAACGCTGTCAACCGATTGGGGTGCGAATTCTACCTGCTAATTAACGTAACGGTGGAGCGCGTCCAGCAATCTCCGGCCCCGTTTGACAACGCTGTCTGACAACAAGACAATTTCGTTCGCAGGGGGCGAAGAATGAGCCGAATTACGATTCATGACGTATCCAGGGCTGCGGGAGTGTCGATCAAGACAGTCTCGCGAGTGCTCAACAGCGAGCCGAACGTGCGCAGCGAAACACGCGCGCGCGTTCTCAAACTAGTCGAAGAACTCAACTATCACCCGAGCCTTTCCGCGCGCAGCCTCGCCGGACGCAGCAGCAACCTCATCGGGTTGATCTACCAGAATCCCAGCGCCAACTACGTGGTTGACCTGCAGAAGGGCGCGCTCGAGCGTTGCCACACGCGCGGCTACCGCCTGCTGGTGCATCCTTGCGAAGGCACGGATTTGTCGAGCGTGCGCGATCTCGCCGGCCTGGTGCTCGAATCGCACCTCGATGGCGTGGTGCTGGCGCCGCCGCTGTCCGACTCCACCGAAGTGCTCGCCGAATTGCAGAAGCATCGCATCCGTTTCGTGCGCATCGCACCCACTGTCGATCTCGGCGCGCATTCCTGCGTGTTCATGAACGACGTCGCCGCCGCGCGCGAAATGACCGAATACCTCATCGCGCTCGGCCATGAACGCATTGGCTTCATCAATGGCCCGCCAGGACATCCGGTGACCGAGCAGCGTTATCTCGGCTATACGCTGGCGCTGCGCTCGCACGGGCTCGACGTGGATCCGCAGCTGGTCGATCGCGGCGAATTCACATTTGACTCAGGGCTGGCCGCCGCGCGGCGATTGTTGTCTCGCGCGACACGCCCGACTGCGGTGTTCGCCAGCAACGACGATATGGCCGCCGGTACCATCATGGCCGCGCACGAGATGGGCCTGACAATTCCCTCGCGCCTGTCGGTCGCGGGTTTCGACGACAGCTATGTCGCGCAGGTCATCTGGCCGCGTCTCACCACCGTGCACCAGCCAACCTACGAGATGGCGCACCAGGCGGCGGACATGCTGTTCCGCTCGCTGGGCGATGAAGCGCCGCCCAAGAGCGTGGAAATTCCCTATCGAATGGTATGCCGCGAATCGACCGGTCCGCGCCCGGCGAACTGACAGCCGGCGCCGCCGGAGATTCTCCCGACTCGGCGCTATGAGAAACGCGCGAGCGCGCTGATTTCCGCTACTGCGGCAACCAGATGATAAAAACTGCTGGCGGGCGCGGGCTCATCGATGAGATTCCCGTGCGCGTCGATGCGGTCGAACCACAACCCGGGCGTGGGACAGTCGAGATAACGCAGCAGACCATCGGCAGCCGCCACCGCCATCGAGAAATATTTTGCCTCACCGGTGCAGCGCGCAGCCAGCGCCGCGGCCTTGAGCCTCTCGGTCTGCGGCCACAGCCGCGCGCCCGGATCGTGCGGCGAAAAATCGTCGAGCAGACTGTTGGTAGCCAGCCCGTTGCGCACGCCGTGCGTTTCGCCGATGTCGATGAGCTTGAGCGCCGCGGCACGTGCGCGCGCATTCTTCGCCCCGCCCCACCGCAGCAGCAGCCAGGCCCATTCGAACTGGTGGCCAGGCTCGACGATGTGTCCCTGGATGCCTGGCGCCGGATTCCACCCGGTGTCGAAGAATTCGCGCAACGCGCCGGTCTTCGCATCGATGAACTTCGTGAGGGCAAGGTCCGCGATATCGTCGGCCAGCGGTTTCCATAACGAACTCTCCGAACACATCTCGCAGCCGGCGAGAGCCGCTTCGAACAGATGCATGTGCGGATTCGACTGCAGCGGCAGGCTGGCGGGCACGCCACTTTCGAAGCCCTGGCCGTCGCGCTTCATGTGCTGCATGACCAACGCGTGCAATGTCCGTGACTCTTGTTCGCGCGCCGCGCGCGAGTCGCCGATGGCGGCGCCGACATTGAGCGCCAGCAACCCGAAAGCCTGGTCGTAGAGCAATGCGCGGTCGTCGAGCGACGAGCCGTCGGCCGCAACCAGCGTGCGGAACAGGCCATCGGGGCGCTGGTAGTGCGCAAACCAGTAGTCGAGACCGTGCTGCACGAGCCGGGCCGAGTCGCCACGCCAGCCGAGCGACGGCGCCATGGCGAAGCAATATGCCTGGCGCGGATTTACCCGGGATCGGCGCGGTTCGACGAGCGGTTGGCCGTCCTGCGCCAGGCGCTCGTGAAATCCTCCTGCCGGATCAACGCCGCGGGTCGACCACAGTGGATAGGCCGCATCACACAGCCAGCCGCAGAGCTGGCTGTGTTGTTGATCGATGCGCGCCTTGTCGTCCATGACCGCGATGCCTCAGTGCCCGGCGGTGACGCCCGCGCTGCCGTGTTCGTAAGTCTTCGCTCCGGCCGACGCGACCGCGAAGATGATGATCAACGCATATGCAAGCGCCGGCAGGAAATAAGCGGCATGCAGTCCGGCGGTGTCGGCGATCAGGCCGTAAATATACGGCAGGATCGCGCCGCCGACGATGGCGAGGCATAACAGCCCCGAGGTTGCCGCCGGCGCCGCGGTCGAACGCTCGAGCGTCAGCGTGAAAATCACCGGGAACATGATGGAATTGAACAGGCCAATCGACAGCGCGAGATAGGCGGCGGTCTCGCCGTGCATCTGCGTCACCAGCAGGCACAGCGCGCATGCACCCAGCGCGAACACGGCCAGCAGTCGCGAGGCGCGCTTCACGAAAAACAGAAGTCCGCTGCCGATGAGGCGGCCAACCATCGCGCCGCCCCAGTAGAAGCTCACGAGCTTGCCGGCCTGCTCGAGCGAACCGCCCAGCATGTCCGGCTCGTGGAGGAAGTTGGTCATGGCGCTGCCGATGGAAACTTCGGCGCCGACGTACAAGAAGATCGCAACGGCGCCAAAGACGGCCCAGCGCGATTTGACCGCCGTCATGATGGACGGGCGCTGACCTTCATCGACCGGCTTCGTCACGTCGAGCAGGCGGCGCAAGGCGAAGATGAAGATGGCGAGCAGCACGAGCGCGCCGGCGATCATGAGGAACGCCTGGTCGATTTTCGCGAACGACTCGAGGCGCTGCTCAGCGGTTACGGTCGTGGTGCCCTTGGCCAGCTCGAATATGCCGCCCGACAGCAGGATGCCAGCCACCAGGTAAGGCGCGAGAAACGTTCCCAGCGAATTGAACGTCTGCGAGAACGTGAGCCGGAAGTGCGAGCGCTCCGGCGGGCCAAGCGCCGCGGCGAGCGGATTGGCAACTACCTGCAGGATCGTGATGCCGCTGGCGATCACGAACAGCGCCACCAGCACGAGCTCGAACGTATCGAAGTGCGTGGCGGCGGGAATGATGAGGCAGCCGGCGATCATCACGCCGAGCGCGAAGATGATGGACTTGCTGTTGCCGAGTCGCGCGATGAGCGCCGCGGCCGGCAGCGAGACGACGAAATACGCCATGAAAAAAGCGAACTGAGCCAGCATCGCCTCCGCGTAGGAGAGTTTGAAGATGGCCTTGAGCGCGGCAATCAACGGATCGACGGAAACGGTGATGAAACCCCACATGAAGAACAGTGTGGTCACCGTCGCGAAACCAGCGCGCATGCCTTTGTAGTTAGCGTTCATCGGGCCCCTCGGAAAATGATGGAGAACAGTACTGCAGAACGAAATCTATAGCGCCGCCACCTTCATGAGCGCGGTGCGGGTCGGAAGCAGGCGGTGGCTGAACGGCAGGATCGCGGCCCCCACGGCGGGCGCGTCATCGGACAACGCGGCACGGGCCACCGGCGCGATGGCCGGCACGGTTCCGGCGTGCGCTTCGAGGCGCTGGTTCAGGCGCTCGG
>JBDTSV010000004.1:0-22286 GCA_039930985.1 Pseudomonadota bacterium | reverse complement strand
AATCGCATGGATACTCGTCGTTCGTTTGTTCAATCGGTGGCCCTGGCCGCCGGCACGGCCGCATTGCTCGGCGCGACAGCGTCCTCCGCAAAGACGACGACGAAGCCGACGCACAAGTTCCAGCTCAAGTTCGGCCCTCATTTCGGAATGTTCAAGGAAGGCGCGGGCAGCGACCTCGTCGCCCAGCTCGACTTCATGGCCGACCAGGGCTTCACGGCGTTCGAGGACAACGGCCTGATGGCGCGGCCGGTCGAGGAACAACAGCGCATTGGCGACACCCTGACGCGCCGTGGCATGACCATGGGCGTATTCGTGATCGACGGCGGCGACAACTGGAAGACTTCGCTCGCCACCGGGCAGGTGGAATTCCGCGACGCGTTCGTCAAGACGTGCCGCGCGGCGGTGGAGACGGGCAAGCGTGTCAATGCGCGCTGGGCGACGGTGGTGCCGGGCTACTTCGAGCGCAAGCTGCCGATGGGCATCCAGACCGGGCACGTGATCGACGCGTTGCGCGCCGGTGCCGAAGTGCTGGCGCCGGCCAATCTCACCATGGTGCTGGAGCCGCTCAGCGACAACCCCGACCTGTTCCTGCGTACGTCCGACCAGGCCTACGCAATCTGCCGTGCAGTAGCTAGTCCGGCCTGCAAGATCCTCTACGACATGTATCACATGCAGCGCAACGAGGGCGACATGATGCGGCGCATCGATCTCGCCTGGGACGAGATCGCGTATATGCAGATCGGCGACAACCCCGGGCGCAAGGAGCCGGGCACGGGCGAGGTCAACTACAAGAACATCTTCCGCCACGTTCACGACAAAGGTTACACCGGGGTGTTCGGCATGGAGCACGGCAACTCGAAACCCGGCAAGGACGGCGAGCAGGCGGTCATCGACGCGTACGTCGCTGCCGACCTGGGCTGACCCATGGCTAACAAGATTGCCAGGGGTTCGGTGGCGCTGCTGGCGGCGGCGTTGACGGTGCCGGCGCTGGCCGCCGGAGAAAGCACTGCGCCGACCGTGGTGCCGCTCGACATCTTCACGGTGCCCGCGGGACTGGAAGTCACCCTGTGGGCGCAGTCGCCGCAGCTGCGCAACCCGACCAACATGGACATCGATGCGCAGGGCCGCATATGGGTCACGGAAGGTGTGAACTACCGGCGTCACAAGGATCGCGAAGCAAAGGGCGACCGCGTGGTCGTGCTCGAGGATACGGACGGCGATGGACGCGCGGATAAGTCGACTGTGTTCGTGCAGGAGCCGACGCTCGTGGCGCCGCTTGGGGTCGCGGTGATCGGCAACAAGGTCATCGTGTCGAACGCGCCGGACCTCATCGTGTACACCGATGTGGACGGGAATCGCGAATTCGATCCGCGCGTCGACCAACGCGAAGTGCTGCTCAACGGCTTCGATGGCCGCAATCATGATCACGCGTTGCACTCGGTGACGGTGGGGCCGGATGGCCGCTGGTACTTCAGCAACGGCAACGCCGGTGCGTACTTCACCGATCGCGGCGGTAAAACCTTCCGCGTCGGCAGCATCTACAACCCGATCGAGAGCGGTGCGACCCCGGTGTCGGGCTTTCCGCCGGCAGCCTATGCCGGTGCGCGCAGCGATGACGGCCACGTGTACGTCGGGGGATTCGCCGCGCGCATGCAGCCGGATGGCACGGGCGTCGAGATCGTCGGCTTCAATTTCCGCAACAGCTACGAGCAGACGGTCACGAGCTTTGGCGACGTCTTCCAGAACGACAACGACGATCCACCGGCATGCCGGACTACCTACCTCATGGAGTACGGCAACCTTGGCTTCTTCTCGCGCGACGGCAAGCGCTACTGGAATGCGGACCGGCGCCCGGGCCAATCGATTCCGACCGCCGAGTGGCGCCAGGAGGATCCGGGCGTGATTCCCGCGGGCGATGTGTACGGTGGCGGCGCGCCGACCGGCATCGTCTTCAATGAAGGCGATGGACTCGGCAAGAAGTATCGCGGGCTGCTGCTGTCAGCGGAGGCTGCGCGCAATACGATTTTTGGCTATTTCCCGAAGCCGGATGGCGCCGGCTACAAACTCGAGCGCTTCGATTTCCTGACCAGCAACAAGGCGCAGCAGTTCGCCGGCACGGATTTCAAGGGCGGCACGGTCAACACGGAAATTCAGACCTTCTTCAGGCCCTCGGATGTGGCCGTGGGTCCCGATGGCGCGATCTACGTCGCCGACTGGTTCGATCCCAGGGTAGGTGGGCACGACGACAAGGATGATTCCACGTCTGGGGCTATCTACCGCATCGCGCCCAAGGGCTTTCAGAGCCGGGTGCCAACCGTCAACCTTGCGACGCTCGAGGGCCAGGTCGCGGCGCTGCGCAGCGCGGCGGTCAACGTGCGCGCGCAGGGAGCCTCGGCGTTGGTGGCGCGCGGTGCATCGGCCATTCCGGGAGCCGAGAGCCTGCTGGCCGATGAGAATCCCTACCTGCGCGCCCGTGCCGTGTGGTTGCTGGCCAGGCTCGGGCCGGAAGGAATTGCGCGCGTCGAGAAATTGCTGAAGAGCGACGATGCGGCCACGCGCGTGGTCGCGTATCGCGCACTGCGCCAGGCTGGAGCCGCGCAGCGCCATGCGCTGAATCTTGCGACCGATGCCTCGCCGGCCGTGCGGCGCGAAGTCGCGCTCTCGCAGCGCGACGTACCCTTCGGGCAATCACGTGAAATTTTGCTCGCGGTCGGCGCCGGCTATGACGGCAAGGACCGCAGCTATCTCGAGGCCTGGGGCATCGGCGCCACGCAGAAGGAAGACGCGTTGTTCGCGGCGATGGGGCCGCGTGCCGACATCAACGCCTCGAATTGGCCAGTGGCATACACCGATCTTCTCTGGCGACTCACGCCGCGCGACGCGGTCGGAATCTTCGCGATGCGCGCACGCGGCGCTTCATCGGCGGCCGAGCGGACCAAAGCAGTCACGGCGCTCGGGTTCATTCCGACGCGCGAAGCGGCGACGGCATTGCTGGATCTTGCGCAGCAGGGCGGAACCGACTTCCGCCAGAACACCGCGCTGTGGTGGCTCATCAATTACAAGGACTCACGCTGGGCCGGCTTCGGTGTCGACGACGAGCTTCAGCGCCGCGGACTCTACGATCCCAAGACCGTCAAGTTGAGCGAATCCGTGGTGCCGGTGCCGCCGGAGAAGCCCGCGTTCACGGTCGCCGACGTGCTCGCGCTTCGTGGCGACGCCAGGCGCGGCGCGATCGCCTCCCAGGCCTGTGCCATGTGTCATCGCTTCGGAGCTCGCGGTGTGGACTACGCGCCCGCCATCGAAGGCTTTGGCAGTCGTCAGACGCGTGAAGTGGTGGTGACGGCCATCGTCGAGCCATCGCACGACATCGCCCATGGATACGAAGGCGTCGAACTCACGTTGCGCGGTGGCCAGACGATTCACGGCCTTGTCTTGAGCGGCGGCGACCCGCTGGTCGTGCAAAGCACCGGCGGCGTCACGCAGCTGATTCCGGCGGCCGAGGTCAAGGATCGTCATCGGCTCGGCCGCTCTCTGATGATGAGTGCCGAGCAGTTGGGTCTCAGTCCTCAGCAGGTGGCGGACATCGCCGCCTTTCTCAAGTAGGAACCACAGATAGTGGGAACATTTTCGCGGGCCGTTGCATTACGCCTATTCCTCGACCGAGGCTGGAGCCGGTCCATCCACTAGATAGGGCAGACACCCTGCGCGGGCAGGGTCAGGTTTCCTACAGATTGCGCGCGGCCGCTCACCTAACTTGCTCCGCGGGAGCCTGTTAGGAGATGCCATGAAAATCACACCATACGCGCCGCTGCTGGCGCTCGCTGCCGCGGTCCTTTTCTCGGGGTCGTCACTGTCAGCGTCGGCCGACGATCAGTCGCTGGTCAGCGATGGCAAGAAGATCTTTCGCTTCGATACCTTCGGCGACGAGCAGTTGTGGACCGACAAGCTGGGCTTGCACAAAGTGGTCGAAGCCAACGTCGATCCCACGACAGCGCTCAAGGTCGGGCTCAAGGTCGACGCCGAGGCCTTGCCTCCCGGCACCCTCGAAAAGGCGGATCTCAACAATCCCGCCACCACCGTCGCGTTGCTGAAGCTCAATGCGGTGGTCGGTCTGAAGGCCGAGGTCGACGCCAGCAATCACATCACGCGGCTCGGCGTTACCTGCGCGCTGTGCCACTCGACCGTGGACGATTCCGTGCAGAAAGGCATCGGCAAACGTCTGGACGGTTGGCCCAACCGCGATCTCAACGTGGGCGCGATCATCGCGCTCTCGCCGGCGCTGACGCCCGAGCAGAAAAAGGTGTATTCGTCCTGGGGACCGGGCAAGTACGACCCGCGCTACAACCAGGATGGAAAGAATACGCCGCTGGTTCTGCCGCCGGCTTATGGCCTCGCCCACATCAAGAACGAGACCTATACGGCGGAAGGGCCGATCTCGTACTGGAACGCGTACGTGGCGGTCACCCAGATGGGTGGGCAGGGAAACTTCACCGATGCGTCACTCAAGATTGACGTGAAACACTCGCCCGATCGCGTGACGTCGAAGCTGCCGGCGTTGCGCGCCTATCAACACAGTCTGTCGGCGCCCAAAGCAGAGGGATTCAATGCGGCGACGGCCAAGCGCGGCGGCGCGGTGTTCGCCCAGGCTTGCGCGAGCTGTCATGTGGGCGGCAATGGCACCGACAATGACTCCGGCAAGCTCCACCGGCCCGCGGAGACCGGCATGGATGGTGCCTATGCGATGCGCACCAAGAATCGCGCCTATCGCACGACGCCGCTGCGCGGCCTTGCGTATCACGCACCGTACTTCCACGACGGCAGCGCGAAGACTCTCGAGGATGTTGTCGATCACTACGACGAAGTACGCAAGCTCAATCTCACCAGCGAGCAGAAGGCGGATCTGGTGGAATATCTGAAGTCGCTGTGAGGGCGTCTATTTCAAGCTGGGGGTGATGGTCCAGGTCCAGCCCTTCTTCTTCACGATGAACGATTTCTTGTCGGGCGTCACACTCAACTCCGGCGTGTTTGGTATGCCCATACCGAACATCACCGGGGAGGGCAGCGAAAAATCCTCCGGCCGCGTCTTCACTTTCGCCGGCACTGGCTTGCGGCTTCCAGTACACATCTGCGCCACTTCCACCACGGGGTAGGTAGTGGTGACCAGGAACTCGAGCGCGCCCCCGAGCCCGTCTTTCACGGACAGGAGGTCATAATGCTCGTAGTCGCCCTTGAGCACAGGAGCGAGGCAACTCGGCTCGCGATCGCGCAGCTTCACCGCGGTGGACTTGAAGTTCTGGAACACCGCCGCTCCTGCCAGCTTGGCTTCCGACAGTTTCCACACGAGGTCGATGACGACGCGGTCGCTCACATCAGCCTGGCCCGCGCCATCGCTCGCGATCGAAGTCGCGTTTTGGTACTCGCCGACGATGTGGTACTTCACGACGTCGGCTGCGCCCCACTTCTGCATTGCGGCCATGTCCATCTGCTGGGCTTGCGCGGTCAACGGCACCAGTGCGAGCAGGGCCGGTGCAAACAACTTGAACATTTGGAATCTCCTCAGGGACGGGGTGCGATGAATAGCTGGTTGCCGAATCTCCGGCGCGCGAGCCGACGAACGCCCTCGTACACCAGGGGCCAGCGTATCGAGCGCCACGGCGTCGCCATCGACCCAACCCTGCAGCAGCCGGGTGACTTCGCCGGATTCTTGTTTGTCGTCTGTTCCCACCGCGCCATTGTGACGAAAGACCTTGCGGCGTCAATGAGGCCCCCGGGCGGATCGCTCGAGACCGGCGAGCACCCGATCGAGGAGACCTTGGGGAAATCCGCGCGGCAACCCTCGCTGCACTTGCTGAATCACCATCGGCGTCTTCGTAATCATCTCGTTGATCACGTCGTCGACGCGCGGGATGCCCATGCGCTTGCCCAGCGCCTCGAAGTGCCGCCGCTGGATGCTCTTGAGCAGGTAGTGCGGCTTGCCGCCCGGCAGGGACATGGCGAGCCTCGTCTTCTCGATGGGTAGCTCATTCACCTTCTTCCCGATGATCGGCCAGGCCGAGAGCACGTCGTACAACGGCGTGAGCTGAAAGCGGCCGCCTTGCAGGATGCGCAGACTGAAGTTCTTTGCGTGGCCATCTGTCGCGGCAAGCATCCAGAACAGCAATTGTGCTTTGAAGACAGTTGCCAGATCGCTTTCCGCTTCGGTTGAAGCGCGCAGGATGCGGGCGATGTCGAGGATGCCCGGGCCACCGTCGGACTGATACTTGCGGTGGTTAGGCGTGCCCGTGGCCTGGCAGAAATCCTCCTGCATGAGCCGCAGCCAGTACTCTCCGCCGGAGTGCAGCACGCGGTCAAAGCGTGCGACGACGAGCGCCTTGCGGGCGCCGAATTCGGCGATCTCGCACTTGGCGACGGGGATGCCGTATGCGGCCACGATTCGCGAGCACAGCCACTCGTTTTCCACCGAGGTGCGCATGTCGGCCTGGCGATTGCCGACCAGCCCGAGTGGCAGCTTGAAGATGTGCGTCGTCGGAGTGGATCCCACCGGCCGGCACCAGCGCCCGTTGTGTTTGAGGAAGGCGGTCTTCTCCTGCGCGCCGGCGATGGAGATGCGGAAGTCGTCGTCGTCGGCAATAGCGCTGGCTGACGTCGCGATGCCGAGCTCGCGTTCGACGGCGGCGTCGTTGAGCGCATGGGCTTCGATTCGATTGACGGGCGCCGGAATTTCATCGGGCGACAGAAGCTGCACGGCGCCGACGCAGTCGCGGCCGATGGCCGCGAGCAGGTCGAAAGCTCCGCGCGACGCAGTCCGAAAGCGGTCCTGCAGACGACGGCGGATGGGTTCGCTGTCAGGCAGCAGGTTGTCGAAATAGGCTTCCACGGCGGTGCCGCGATGCGCGTGCGCGTCGAGCGTCAGTGGTAGCGACAGACTCAGTGGCCGCGCTTCATCGGCGCGTAGCCAACTCTCGTCGTATTGGAATTCCATGACGCCGCGCGCCGGCAGGCGCCAGTCGCCGACGCGAACTCCGTTCGCCCAGACGGCGAGGGCGCGGGTGCCACGCGGCATGGCCTACCACTCGACTTTGGATTTACCGCCGCTTGCGCGATCGCCCAGGCGCAGCTCGAGACCAAGCGCGTTGACGAGCGCGAGCAATTGCTCGACGGTGAGCGTGCCGGGATCGGCCTCGAGTTCCGAGAGGCGGTTCTGGGAAAGTCCCAGTCGCGACGCGACCTCGGCCTGGGAGAGCTTGAGATGTTTGCGGCGGCCTTGCAGCGAGGCGCCTATCTGGCGCGCGGTGGTGATGGGATTCATGGCGTTATCGGTTATGGCGATACGTGCATTATATCGGCAATAGCGATATACGCAAGATATCGGTATAAGCGATACCGCTTCGACTCTTATATATGCGGTTTCACGGCAGGTGCTGAACCGCGAACTCCGCGAGTTCGGTTGCCGCCGGCGGATCGAAATTGCCGAGCGCCACCACGAGATAGCCCGTCTTCGGAAAGTACATCAGTTCGCCATTCATCCCGGGCGCGCCGCCGCCGTGGCCGACACTGATCTTGCCGTCGGGCCAGGTTCGCACGCCAAAGCCCAGTGCTTGCTCCCGACCCTCGCGCGCGGTGTGTAGCCGCGGCTCGAACAACATCTGCGTGTGGGCCGCATCCAACAGGCGATGCGAGGTGATGCCGTTCATGAACTTCAGCAGATCACCGGCCGTGGAATAGCCACCCCCGGCCGCCGTGCCGCGAAAGGGCAGCGTGTCGGTGTTCGGACGCAGCCGTCCCGGCGGGCCGGGGCGCGCACCCATGTGCGTATAGCCCGTGGCGAGATTCGGCACCTTCGCATCTTCAGGCTCGTTGCCCGTGCCGGCCATGCCGAGCGGTTGGAAGATGTGTGCGAGCGTGTAGTCATAGTAGGACTGGCCGCTCGCCACTTCCACGACGCGCCCGAGCAGGATCATGCCGTAGTTGCTGTAGTCCCGGCGCGAGGCGGGCGTGAATGTCGTGCTACGCGTGCCAAAGAGATCGAGATAATCCTGATGGGTGCGCGTCTCGAGGCGATGCGTGAAGTACTCGGGCGCGAAGATGTCGCCAGTGCCGCCAGTGTGGGTGAGCAGCTGCTCGATGGTGACAGCAGCGACTTGTTTGTTGGGATAGTCGAGCAGATATCTGCCGAGCGGTGCATCGAGCGCCAGCTTGCCTGCCTGCACGAGTTGCAGCACGGCGACCGCCGTGAACATCTTGCCCATGGAGCCGAACCGGAATCGGGTATCGCGCGTGGTGTCGCCATACGCGTTCTGGAAGAGCAGCTTGCCGTCCTTGGCCACGAGGAGCACGCCGCGGAGAATTCCTGTGCCGTCGCGCGGCGTTCGGCTTCATGCCCGACCTCGGACTGCCAATCGGTCTTTTCGGCGCAGGCGGGTGACAGCAGGTCAATGGTGAGCAACAGTGAAAGAATGGAGCGCATGAGGATTCCCGACGGTGGTTGACACTCCATGATGCGTCACCGGGGAAAAGGGTCGCGGAGCGTGCGTCGCTCCCGACTCAGTGACCAGCAGCCGCGCGCTCTATCAACGCAGCCACGGCTAGGGGCCTTTGCTTGTTGGCGGCCACGACACCGGAAAATCTGTGCCGTAACATCGCGGGAATGGCGCAGGACCACATCGTCTTCATCGTCGACGACGACCGCGGCATTCGCGAATCGTTGGGCGAGCTTCTGTCGAGCTTTGACATGAATGCGCTCGCGTTCGGCTCCGCCGCCGAATACATGGCGTACGCGAGGCCCGATCTCCCGGCCTGTCTGATCCTCGACGTAGAATTGCCCGACGTGAACGGTCTGGATCTGCAGGGCCGGATTTCGCAGGGCAGTGATCCACACATCGTGTTCATCACCGGCCATGGCGACATACCGTCGACAGTGCGCGCGATCAAGGCGGGCGCAGTCGACTTCCTGACCAAACCATTCAAACAGGAAGACCTCATGCGCGCGGTCGAGTCGGCGCTCCAGCAAAATCGCGAGGCCAGGCACAAGCGGGCGGAGCTGGCCGAGCTTCGCGAGCGGTGGTCGTCGCTGACGCCGCGCGAAATGGAAGTGCTGCCACTGGTAGTGGGCGGACTCCTCAACAAACAAGCCGCCGTCGAACTCGGAATCAGTGAGAACACGCTGCAGATTCATCGTGGCAGCATCATGAAGAAGATGGCCGCCGGTTCATTCGCGGACCTGGTGCGCATGGCCGGTGCTCTGGAGATCGCCATTGGTCACCCACGTCACCCGGCAGGCTGATCAGCCCTCAGAGTGAACTGAAACACCGCGCCGTGGGGCTGGTTAGGCGCAAACCACAGTTGGCCTTCGTGCGCTTCGATGATTGCCCGGCAGATGGACAGCCCCATGCCCATGCCATCGGGTTTGCTGGTGAACAGCGGGGTGAATATTCGTTCGACGTCCTGCGGCTGGATCCCAACCCCGGTGTCCGCCACCGATATCTTGACACGGTCGCCGCCGCAGATTTCGGACCTGACGCTGAGCGTACGCTGACCGTCCTTCGACGACATCGCATCGATGGCGTTCGTGATCAGGTTGATCAATACCTGCTGCAGCTGGATGCGATTGCCCTTGACGGGCGGCAACTGCTGGTTTGATTCGGCCTGCACCGCGATGCAATGCTCTTGCAAGTCGCCGCGCCCAAGGGCGAGCGCCTCCTCGATGAATTCGTTGAGGTCGAATGTGGTTCTGTCGCGCACGTCGCTCTTGAAGTTCGCGCGAATGCTGCCGATCACGCCGCCGGCGCGATGGCCGTCGGCGACGATGCGCCGGAATGCTTCCTTCGCCTTGTCGAGATTCGGCGCGGACCGATCGAGAAAGCGCAAGCCCGCGTCGGCGGTCGTCACCATCGCGGTCAACGGCTGCCGGACCTCGTGTGCAATTGACGCGGCGACGGCATCCCCGGTCATTAGGCGGGCCTCGCGTTCTCGACGCTGGCGCAGTACCGCGGCGAGCAGTCCGCCGTACAACGCCGTGATCTCGTGCAGCAGCACGACCAACACGATGCTGCTGGAGAGCAGGCTGGTGACGCGCACCGCATACCAGCCGGTACTGAAGCGTGCCGGAAACGGGTAATAGTGAGGCGGAATCTCGATGAGGTAGGCGCACAGCACGACCATGAGGAACAGATCCAGAATCGAGCGTCGGCGTGACCACAGGACGACGAGCGCGGTTGCACACAGCAAGGCAATGGGAGCGCCGACCACCCAGGGCCACTCGTGCACAAAGCGGGTCTGGTCGAGCATGACGCGTGGCAGGACGGCATCGGTCTTGATACAGAAGATGCTCACCGCCAACGCCAAGGCGACTGTCCAGGCGATGCTCGTGAGAATCGGCGTGCTGACTTTGCCCTGCGACAATCGCTTGGATGGCGCCTTGTCCTTCGTCAGCGCGTAGCCGATGACGAACAGTGGGAAACCGCAGTGCCACAGCAGGTAAAGGTGCGCGGTGGTCTGCAGGTTGCCCATGATGCCATCCGGTGCCAGCACTCCCGGAAACGCGAGAAGATAGGGCACGATGAGCAGCGCCGAGAACAGGTAGCCGCTGGCAATCACCAGGATGGCGCGGGAACGCAGGATGGAAAACTGCGCGAACAGCAGAATTGCGGTGATGGAGTCGGTGACGATCATCGCGGTGGTGTAGACCGCGACGAAGGAGTGGATCGCGCCGAGCTGGATGCCGCCGAAAGGTCCCGTGACCAGGTACAGGGCGATGACCAGGCCTAACACAATGCCAAGCGCGAGCCGTTTCTGCGCGTGGCTCGGCGGCAGATTGGAGAGCACGAGGTGCTGTTCCTCGGCGACGGTAGCGTCAGTTCTCGACATGTCGGCCCGGATGGTACGCCCGGATCTGCAGGAATCGGATGACAGCGTTGCCGGTCGCAGTGCACCACCAGAAAGCGTGGATCATCCGCGCAGTTTCCGGATGGCGTCGCTGACGGCCGTGAGCAGCTCTGGCCCCTGGAATGGTTTGGTGAAACATCGTGGCTTCCCACCTCCGAGTGCGGCCAGGCGCTGCAGCGTGTCGGGGTAGCCGGTGATCAGGATGACGGGAAGCTCTGGGCGCGCCGCTCGAACTTGGCGTAGCAGCTCGAATCCTTCCATGCCCGGCATGTCGACGTCCGAAATCAGGCAATCAATGTCGGCTATGCAGCCGCTACCGAGTAGATTCTTGGCGGAGGAGAACAGGCGAACCGCGTAGTCGGCGGACTCGAGCAGGTACTCGAGCGATCGCAATACGCTCTGGTCGTCATCGACCACGGCGACGATCAACCCGGAGGTGCGCTCAGTCATTGCACCAATTTTGACGCAGTGCCGGGTGGTGCGTATCTAGCGGAATCATGGGATGGCACCGAACGCCTGCGAGATGGAGCATCGTCCGGCGGCAAGGAGAAGGGCGATGAGCGACATCGGACCAATCGTGTTCGTGGTGGACGACGACATCTCGGTGCGCAATTCGCTGCGATTGCTCATCGAGTCCGCCGGCTGGAAGCCGGAAATGTTCGGCTCGGCGCGCGAATTCCTGGCGCGACCGCGAGTACCGGCGCCGAGCTGTCTGCTCCTCGACGTGTACCTGCCCGACATCAACGGTTGCGACCTGCAGACCCAGCTCGCCGACCGGATCGACCTGCCCATCATCTTCATGAGTGGTCACGGCGACGTACCGATGACGGCGCGCGTCATGAAAGCCGGCGCTGCGGATTTTTTCACCAAGCCGTTCTTCAATGACCAGATGCTCAACGCTATTCGCGACGCCATTGAGCGCAGCCGCGCGGCGCTGAATTCGCAGGAGCGAATGCGCGAGTTGCGGGATCACTACGCCACACTCAGTCCGCGTCAGCGCGAGGTCATGGCACTGGTGGTCGGCGGGCGGCTGAACAAACAGGTGGGCGGCGATCTCGGTATCAGCGAGATCACGGTGAAAGCGCACCGGGGCGAGTTGATGCGGAAGATGCATGCGCAATCCTTGCCCGACCTCGTGAGAATGGCCGAGAGACTTTCCATCACCTGAGGACGCGGACGGGCCGGGGAGAGGGGGATTGCAACCCGCCCGCGTCCAGTACAACTATCTACCGGTGCGCGTATTCCGTGAACACGTAGTCGCGTCCCTTGGCGATCGTATGACAGGCGAAACCGCACTTGGCATCGTTGCCCTGGGGAGGGCTGCCCGCCAGCGTGCCGGGTGAGTACGTATCGGTCTTGGCGTCATAGTCGAACACCCCGTATCCCCAGCCGCCGCTGTCGGCAAAGCGTTTGGCGTCTTTCACCATGAGATCCACGTTGATCTGGGCTCCGGGCACCGTTGCCGTTGGAAACAGCTGGCTCTTCCTGGGCGCCCAGTGGATCTTCGCCATCCGGGCGCCGTCGGGAACCGGTTTGCCGTTCGCCGGAATACCGGCCTTGAAGGCGGCGATCATCGTCGGATTTCCCAGGATGACGGCCACGGCCTTGTCATTGGAACTGATCGCGACGGTCTCCCAGGCTTCGTAGCCCTTGAACTCGGCGAACGCGAGGCCGCCCGGCACTTTCAGCGTGTATTTATCTGCGGTGGCCGCCGCCGCCGAGTGGGCGGCGACGGCCAGGCAGATCGCAATGGCAGCGCTGCTAGTTAGAGCGGCAACGTATTTCATGGCGTGCATACAGATTCCTTGAGTGTTCGACGCGCGCTAGCGCAAGGTCTTGAAAGCCGCGCGCAGCTCGGCCGCGAAGAGCTCGGGATGTTCCCAGGCGGCAAAGTGACCGCCGCGGTCAGCCTCATGGAAATAGATGAGGTTGCTGTAGGCCCGACGCGCCCAGGTCTCCGGAGCGCGATAGACCTCTTCCGGAAACACGGAGATCGCCACCGGCACGGTGATCTTGTCGGTCTTCTGCGAGCCCGCACTGATCAGGTTCTGGTCGCGGTTATCCCAATACAAGCGCGCCGACGACGCGGCGCTCTGTGTGAGCCAATACAAAGAGAAGTTGTCCAACACCTCATCTCGCGTCGGCGTCTGGGCGGCGTCCTTGCCGTAAGTCCAGTGTTCGAATCCCGGGTGCACGAGCATCCAGCCGGCGAGGCCCGCCGGAGAATCGGTGAGTCCATAACCGACGGCTTGCGGCCGCGCCCCCATCATCTGCACGTACGCCATGCCGCCTTTCGCGCCATAGGTTTTCAGTGCTTCGACCACCGCGCGCTCCTGGTCGGTGAGATTGGCCGGCAGCGGTCCGCCGCCGAGCGCCGCACCGACTTCATTCGGTACCGTTGCCGGAAAGTTGGTGTGGATGCCGATCAATCCGCTCGATCCCTGCCGGCCCATGGCCTGCACGATGCCCGCGCCCCAGTCTCCGCCCTGAGCGACGTAGTGCGCATAGCCGAGCCGAGTCATGAGCGCGCTCCACGCGCGCGCAGTTCGCTCCGAGTTCCAGCCCGGCTCGGTCGGTTTCCCCGAGAAGCCGTAGCCGGGCAGCGACGGAATCACGACGTCGAAGGCGTCCTCGGCGCGGCCACCGAACTTGGTGGGAGCGGTGAGCGGTTCGATGAGCTTGATCTGCTCGAACACCGAACCCGGCCAACCGTGCGAGATGATCACTGGCAGCGCGTTCTTGTGCTTGGAACGGACGTGGATGAAGTGGATGTCGACGCCGTCGAGGCGCGTGATGAACTGCGGGAAGGAGTTGAGCTGGGCTTCGGCCTTGCGCCAGTCGTAGCTCTTGCCCCAGTAGGTGACCAGAGACTGCAGCTGTGCGAGCTGCGGTCCCTGGAAGTTGTCCGCCACAGTTTCCTTGTCGGGCCAGCGGGTCGCGTTCAGGCGATGGCGAAGATCGTCGACGGCGCTCTGCGGAATTTTGGCGCGAAAGGGGCGGATCGCCTCGTCGTCGGCGACCACGGGTTGATTCGCGGCCACCGCGCTCGCGGTGGTGAGCAGGCTGGCGTCGCCCGCCGCCGCGGCCATCGCCAATGCCGGTGCCGCGCTCAACGCCAGGCCGAATGCGCCCGCGTTCGAAAAAGTGGACTGAAAGACCCGCCGCATAGCATCGGCGAGTAGGTGGATGGTGTTCATTTTCTGCTCCAGTGGTTAGGCGAGTGCCCGGGGGCATGCAAACAGAGTCGGGGCCGCTGATCGATTGAGCGAAGGTATCGGTCGATACCTTCGTATGGGGTCGATACCTTCGTACGATGGCGGGGTGAGAAACCGGCGTTATGCTTGCGCCCCAATGCAGTCCCAAGCGTTCAGACTAGTCGACCCCGTGGCGCCGGCCGACCATTCTCCTGGGCCGCCGCATGCACCGGTGACGGTGGTGGAGTACGGCGACTTCGAATGCCCACACTGCAAGCAGGCCGCGGGCGCGGTGAAGCAGCTGCTCGCGCATTTCGATGAGCGCGTGCGTATCGCGCGCGCTTCACCGCCGAGCTCGATGACGAAATCTATCTACAACGCATTCGCGAGCATCAGCACAGCGGCAAGTCGAGCGGCGTTCGTGCCACGCCGACGTTCTTCGTGAACGGACGGTTGACGGACGTGTCGTACGGTCTTAAGTCGCTGTTCGACGCCGTTGACGCGGAGTTGGGCTCTGGCGCGAGAACTGCCACCAGGAATTAGCGATTTCAGCCAAGGCGCGAAGGATTTCGCTTTGAGCAGTGCACTAACCGGCCATGAAAGGCCTTCGGTTCATGGGTATGGTGGTGGCTTGCTGCATGTGGCTCGGCGGCTGCGGTGGCAACGGCAGCGGCGGTGCGACCGGCGGCGGCGACAGTAGCGGGGGAGAATTCCGGGCCGGAGAGGATGGTGGCCGGGCAGTGGACGTAACTCCCGGTGCTCCCGCTTTCGTCAGCATCGCGCCGGAGACTGCCGGCGATGGCTGGCAGGCCTCGACGGCGGACGCCGAGGGATTCGACGGCACTGCGCTCGAGAACGCTCTTCAGCAGTTGCTCACCGGCGGATCGGGGGGTATTGATGGCGTGGTGGTCGTTCGCAACGATCGCCTTATCGCCGAGGCCTATTTCAACGGCTATGCGCGCGACACGCAGCACGACATGCGCTCCGTCACCAAGAGCTTCACCTCGGCGCTGAGCGGCATCGCGCTCGAACAAGGCCTGTTCGGCATCGACGATCCGATCTCCCAGCACGTCAACGGTTTCGAAAATCTCAGCAACATGGATGATCGCAAGCGCGCGATCCGGGTCCGAAATTTGCTGCATATGCAGACCGGGCTCGACTGCAACGACGGCGCGGATACGCCTGGAAACGAGACCAACATCTACCATCATGATGACTGGATTCGCTATCTGCTCGGCGTGCCGATGACGGCGGCGCCCGGAGATGCGACGTCGTATTGCAGCGGCGGCGTGATCGTACTCGGCAACATCATCGCCACCCGCTCGGGCAGGAAGCTGGAAGACTTTGCCTCTACCTATCTATTCACGCCACTGCAGTTCCAGAGCGTGCGCATGCTGCATTCACCGCTCGGAGTCACCAACGCGGCGAGTGCGATTCAGCTTCGGCCTCGGGACGCGGCGAAGTTCGGCAGCCTGTATCTGAATCGCGGCGCCTGGAAAGGCACTCAGGTTGTGCCGCAGGACTGGATCGCACTATCCGCCGCACGCGTCACGGCCATCAACGGCGATGGCTATGGTTATCTGTGGTGGAAGGCGGGGTTCCCGGTGCGTGGGCACGCGCAGGAAGGCATATTTGCGTCGGGCAACGGCGGCAACTTCATCGTCGTACTGCCGGCGGAACGGCTGGTTGTCGTGGTCACGGCGTCCAACTACAACCGCAATGGCCCGTCCATGCCGTTCATACGGGACACGATTCTGCCGACGCTGCGCTGAAGCGGCCGCGTCACCGATCGATGAGCTTTTCCATGTGTGGCGGGTAGCGCGCGCCCTGCACGGCGATCTGCGCGGCGGCCATTTCGATGTCGCGCAAGTCGGCCGGCGAAAGCTCGATCGCCGTCGCGCCGATGTTTTCTTCGACGCGCGCGAGCTTCGTGGTTCCCGGAATGGGTACGATCCAGGGTTTCTGCGCCAGCAGCCAGGCGAGCGCGAGTTGCGCCGTGGTCGAGTGGTGGCGCGCGGCGAGTTTCGTGAGCACGTCGATCAGCGCCTGATTGGCCTTGCGCGCCGCGGCGGAGAACCGCGGCGCGGTGTTACGGAAATCGTTGGTGGCGAATTGCGTCGACTCGTCGATCTTGCCGGTCAGGAAGCCGCGGCCGAGCGGACTGAAGGGCACGAAGCCGATGCCGAGCTCTTCGAGCGTGGGCAGAATTTCCGCTTCGGGCTCGCGCCACCACAGCGAATATTCGCTCTGCAATGCCGCCACCGGCTGCACGGCGTGCGCACGCCGAATGGTTTGCGCGCTGGCCTCGGACAATCCGAAGTGCTTCACCTTCCCGGCGCGAATGAGCTCCTTGACGGCGCCGGCCACCTCTTCGATGGGCACCGCGGGATCGACACGGTGTTGATAGAAGAGGTCGATGGTGTCGGTCCGCAGCCGCTTGAGCGCGGCGTCGGCAACTTCACGGATATGTTCGGGACGGCTGTCGAGGCCTTCGCCACCGATGCGAAAGCCGAACTTCGTGGCGATGGCCACTTTGCCCTTGAACGGCGCCAGTGCTTCGCCCACCAGTTCTTCGTTCTTATACGGGCCGTAGAACTCGGCGGTGTCGAACAGCGTGATGCCGCGCTCCACGGCGCCACGAATCACGCGAATGCTTTCGGCATGATCGGCGGGTGGGCCATAGACCGCGCTCATGCCCATGCAACCGAGACCAAGCGCGGAGACTTCGAGATCGTGGCCGAGTTTGCGTGCCTGCATGGGAACTCCAGGGGCCAGGGTGAAAAGAGAGGTTAGCTCCGCGGTAGATGGCCGGGCAACTCTCTCCGGCATCAAAATATCAGCCAGTCGACGACTCCGACCCAGCTCAACTTCCGATTAGCCCTTTCTCGCGCAGCTCTTCCTTGAAGTACGCATAGGTGATCGGCGCGGCGATCAGCCCCGTGATCCCGAACGCCGCTTCCATCGCCAGCATGGCGATCAGCAGCTCCCACGCGCGGGCCTTGATCTGCGAACCGATGATGCGTGCATTGAGGAAATACTCGAGCTTGTGGATGACCACCAGGTAGACGAGCGACGCCACAGCCACCGGAACGCCCTGACTCAGGCAGACGATGACGATGGCGGTGTTCGAGATGAGGTTGCCGATGATGGGCAGCAGACCGACGATGAAGGTGAACGCCACCAGGATCTTCACCAGCGGCAGGTCGACGCCGAACTGGCGCAGCACCACATCGAGGTACAGCCACGTGAAAAAGGTGTTGATCATCGAAATCCAGAACTGCGCGAACACCACGCGCTGGAATGCGGTGGCGAAACGCGCGGCATGCCGCGCGATATGCTCGGTGAGCGGGCGGCGTTCCGCGGGGCTGGCCGCTTTCTGCATGGAGAGCAGCGCGCCGATGATCATGCCCATGAGCACGTGAACCAGTGAGCGGCCGATGCCGCGGCCGGCGAGTTGCAGCGCACCGGCGTTCGATCGCAACCAGTCGGCGATCGAGCGTTGAATGGTTGCGGCGTCATCTGGCACGTAGACGCGCAGTCCGGCAGGCAGCATGGCGCGCGCATCTTCGATGATCTGCGCCATTTTCTGCATGAGCAGTGAAGGACTTTCACCACTGTTGCGCATCAGCGCGACGATGCCGATGCCAATGCCGATGAGTGCGGCGATGACCGCCGATGCAATGAGCGTGACGGCCAGCACCCGCGGGCCATCGCGACCGAGCGCGCGCAACCGCAGCCAGGGCGTGAGGACGTCGACCAGCTTGAAGACGAGCAGCCCCGCAAGCACCGCCGACAGCAGGTGCAGCTCGATGATGAGGCCAAGCGCCAGCGCAGCGACGATCCACGCGGCGAAATCGGCGCGTGTGACGGGCTGGGTGACGGCGGAGTTCATGAAATCCTCCGCAGCGCGGCCATGTCAGGCGAGCTTCGCCACCGGCCCGCGCTCGAGCACCTTCTTCATGCGCTCGATGCTCTGCTCGAGCACAGCCATGCTGGTGGCGAACGACGCGCGGAAGTGACCGGGCGCACCGAAGCCGGAGCCTGGCACCACCGCGACGCCGGCGTCATTGATGAGCATTTCGGCGAAAGCGTTATCGTCCTTGATTCCGAACGCCATCATCGCGGCGCTGCAATCGGCCCAGGCGTAGAACGCGCCCGCGCATGGCAGCGCGACGATGCCCGGCAGACGGTTGAGCGCGCCGATGAACCAGTCGTGACGCTTCTTGAACTCGATGTTCATGAGCTCGACCGGCTTCTGGTCGCCGTTGAGCGCGGCGAGCGCCGCCTTCTGCGTGATGCTGCAGGCGTTGCTCGTGCTCTGGCCCTGGATCGTGGACATGGCGTTCACGATTTCCTTCGGACCTCCGCAATAGCCCAGGCGCCAGCCGGTCATGGCATATGACTTCGACACGCCATTGACGGTGACCACGCGGTCATACAATTCAGGCGCGACGGTGAGAAGGCTCGAGAAAGGCTCGGGGCCCCACCAGATTTTTTCGTACATGTCGTCGGTACCGACGATCACCCGCGGATGCTGCACCAGCACGTCGGCGAGCGCGCGCCACTCGGCGCGCGTGTAGGCGGCGCCGGTTGGATTGCACGGCGAGTTGATGAGCATCAGGCGCGTCTTCGGCGTGATCGCCGCTTCGAGCTGACGCGGCATGAGCTTGTACCCCTGCGACGCGGGGCAGATCGGCGTGACCGGCAGGCCGTCGGCAAGCAGCACCATGTCCGGGTAGCTCACCCAATACGGCGCCGGGATAACGGCTTCGTCGCCCGGGTCGAGCACGGCCATGCAGAGGTTGTAGATAGTCTGCTTGGCGCCGGAGCTGACCAGAATCTGGTTGCGCTCGTAGCTGATCGCGTTGTCGCGCTTGAACTTCGCGATGATGGCGTCCTTGAGTTCGACGATGCCGTCGACGTTCGTGTAACGCGTGAAGCCTTTGCGGATCGCATCGATGCCGGCTTCGGCGATGTGCGCGGGTGTGTCGAAGTCCGGCTCGCCGGCACCTAAGCCGATGATGTCCTTGCCCTCGGCTTTCAGTTTCGCGGCGCGCGCGGTGACTGCGAGGGTGGGCGAGGGCTTGACGCGCTGAACGCGTCGCGAGAGCTGGTTGGGCACGGCGAAACCTTTATTAACTGAAAGAAGAAGAGGGGTTGGGTTGTCCAAACGGGCGCGTATATTACGCGATCCAGTTCGATTCGCCACGGCTCACTGAGCGTCTAAACGTATGGAAAACAAGCCTTTTGTACTGCAAGCCGACTACAGCCCCGCAGGCGACCAGCCGCAGGCCATTGCCAAGCTCGTGGAAGGCATCAACGACGGGTTTCGGCATCAGACGCTGCTCGGTGTGACCGGATCGGGCAAGACATTCTCAATTGGGAACGTCATCCAGCAGATCCAGCGGCCGACGCTGGTTCTCGCCCACAACAAGACGCTGGCCGCGCAGCTCTACGGCGAGTTCAAGGAGTTCTTCCCCGAGAACTCGGTGGAATACTTCGTCTCTTACTACGACTACTACCAGCCCGAGGCTTATGTGCCCTCGAGCGACACTTATATAGAGAAAGACGCGTCGATCAACGAGCACATCGAGCAGATGCGTCTCTCCGCGACCAAGGCGCTGCTCGAGCGCAAGGATTCGATCATCGTCGCCACCGTGTCGGCTATCTACGGTCTGGGCGATCCCGAGTCATACCATTCGATGATCCTGCATCTGATCCGCGGCGAGATCATGGATCAGCGGCGGCTGCTGCGCCGGCTCGCGGACATGCAATACACGCGCAACGAGCTGGACTTGCAAGCTGGCACGTACCGCGTGCGTGGCGACGTGGTCGACATCTTCCCGGCCGAATCGGCGCGCGAGGCCATTCGCGTAGAGCTCTTTGACGAGTCGATCGAATCCCTGGCGTTGTTCGACCCTCTGACAGGAGAGATCCAGCGCAAGGTGCCGCGCTATACGGTGTATCCCGGCTCGCATTACGTGACACCGAAGGAACGCGTGATTGGCGCTATCGATGCCATTCGCGACGAACTGCGCGACCGCCTGAAAGTACTGCGTGAGCAGAACAAGCTCGTGGAAGCGCAGCGCCTCGAACAGCGCACCCTCTTCGACATGGAAATGATGCGGGAAGTGGGCTACTGCTCGGGTATCGAGAATTACTCACGGTATCTCTCGGGCCGCGCGCCGGGCGAGCCACCACCTTGCCTGTTCGACTACCTGCCGCAGAACTCGCTGCTGGTCATCGACGAGAGCCACCAGACCATTCCGCAGCTCGGCGCCATGTACAAGGGTGACCGTTCCCGTAAAGAGACTCTGGTGGAGTACGGATTCCGATTGCCGAGCGCATTGGACAATCGCCCACTCAAGTTCGAGGAATGGGAGCAGCTCGCTCCACAGATGATTTTTGTGTCGGCGACGCCCGGCAAATACGAAGCGGCGCACGCCGCGCAGACCGTGGAGCAGTTGCTGCGTCCGACGCACTTGCTGGACCCGGTGGTGGAAGTGCGTCCAGTCGCGTCGCAGGTGGACGATGTGCTCAGCGAGATCAAGCTACGCGCGGCGCAAGACGAGCGCGTGCTGATCACGACGCTGACCAAACGCATGGCGGAAGATCTGACCGAGTACCTGCACGAGCACGGTACCAAGGTTCGCTACCTGCACTCGGACGTGGAGACCGTGGAGCGCGTGGAGATCATTCGCGATCTACGCCTGGGCAAGTTCGACGTGCTCGTCGGCATCAACCTGCTGCGTGAAGGTCTGGATATGCCCGAGGTGTCGCTGGTGGCGATCCTCGATGCGGACAAGGAAGGCTTTCTGCGCAGCGACAACTCGCTGATCCAGACCATGGGTCGCGCGGCACGCCACGTGAACGGCAAGGCGATCCTCTACGCGGATCGAATCACCGGTTCGATGGAACGCGCGATCGCCGAGACCGATCGACGCCGCAATATTCAGCTGGCCTACAACCTCGAGCACGGCACCAAGCCGATCAGCATTCGCAAGAACGTCATGGACGTGATGGAAGGCGCCCGCGCCGACACCACCGACTTTGGCTACAAGATGGGCAAGAAGAAGCGGGGCGCCGAAGAAGTCGCGCCGAACCTGCGCATGCTGTCGCCCGAGCAAATCGTGCGCGAAATCAAGCGCCTGGAGGTCGAGATGTTCAAGCGTGCCCGTAACCTCGAATTCGAGGAAGCCGCCCGGCTGCGGGACGCCATCGAGAAAATGAAACAGCAGGAGCTGGGCCTCAACGATCCGGGCATGCTGGCGGGCTAAACCAGTTGACAGAATGTCGGTGCCGCCGAAACATGCGAACTGCTTCGCATTGTCTGGCATTGGCGGTTGACTGCACATGGCTATGGAGCATGGGGAGAGCAACACTTGATCCGGCAGTCCGGCTGCGCGAAAGCTAGCAATGTTGTCTCTGCGCACTGACAGGTCTTAAGACGGCCTAACTTCTCACGCGGAAGAATCCGCAACGGGTTGCGGACCGGCGTCAGAAATGGATTGCGCTGCCGAAAATGTCAGCGCATTCGAGTTCGAGTGGTTAGTATCTGCCCACACACACGGAATCGCTGAGACAAACAATATGTACCTCGACCCAGGTTCGACGAGTCTCCTAGTTCAAGCCTTGTTTGCCTTGTTCGCCACGGTCATCACCACCTACGGACGGTCGCGGGCCTGGTTGGCTGGTGTGTGGTCGTACGTCACGCGCAGCGTGATCAAGAGCCGGCATCGCACCGACGCGTGATCTTGCCGCCGCCGCTCGATAGCGCGCGCGCGGCTCCGGGATCCTTCCGTGATCCCCAGGGGCAGGTCATCGAGCACGGACTGCGCGTCTACCGCGCATTGTTAGCGCCGCTGGCTCCGTTCCCCGCTACCTGGTCCGATCCGGGGCCTCTTTCTGAATTCGTCACCGCCGGCAAACTCTGGCCGGCACAACCCGTTGCACGCGAGCAAGTGCCGCCGGAAGTCCTGGCGCGCGCGCCCGAGGCCGTTGGCTTTCTCGAGCATCCGCGGCTCGCGTCAATCACCTTTCCGTTCGAGTGGCCCTTCGAGCTGCTGAAGCGCGCGGCGCTGCTGCATCTCGATTTCCATCGCGAGCTGCTCAAACGGGGGCTCACGCTGTCGGACGGCTTTGCCTATAACGTGCAGTTCGTGGGCACGCGGCCGGTGTTTCTCGACGCGCTCGCGATCGTGCCGTACC
>JBDTSV010000003.1:0-18952 GCA_039930985.1 Pseudomonadota bacterium | reverse complement strand
TGACTCGGTGCTCAAGACGCAGGGCGCGGAACGCGCGCACTACCTGCTCGAGCAGCTCATCGACTACACGCGCCGTTCCGGCGCCTATCTTCCGTTCCGTCCGAACACCGCGTACCTCAACACCATCACGCCCGGGCATGAACCTTCTTATCCCGGCAATCGCGAGATGGAAAAGCGCATCGAAGCCTGCATCCGCTGGAACGCCCTGGCGATGGTGCTCAATGCCAACAAGGTGTCGAGCGAATACGGCGGGCATCTGTCCACCTACGCGTCGTCCGCCACGTTGTACGAAGTCGGCTTCAATCATTTCTGGCGCGCCGCCTCGCCGCAGCATCCCGGCGACATGGTGTTCGTGCAGGGGCACGCTTCGCCCGGCATCTATGCACGCGCCTTCCTCGAAGGCCGGCTCAGTGAAGATCAGCTGAAACACTTCCGCCAGGAAGCCTCCGGCGACGGGCTCTCGTCCTACCCGCACCCGTGGCTCATGCCTACCTTCTGGCAGTTCCCGACGGTATCCATGGGCCTCGGGCCCATGATGGCTATCTACCAGGCGCGCTTCCTGCGCTACATGGAAAACCGCGGCATGGTGGCGGAGTCGGATCGCAAGGTCTGGGCATTCCTCGGCGACGGCGAAATGGATGAGCCTGAGAGCATGGGTGCGTTGACGCTGCCGGTGCGCGAGAAGCTCGACAACCTCGTGTTCGTCGTCAACTGCAACCTGCAGCGGCTCGACGGCCCGGTGCGCGGCAACGGCAAGATCATCCAGGAACTCGAAGCAGCGTTCATGGGCGCGGGCTGGAACGTCATCAAGGTGGTCTGGGGTTCGCGCTGGGATCCGCTGCTGGCGCGCGACACCGACGGCTTGCTCAAGCGCGTGATGGAAGAGTGCGTCGACGGCGAGTACCAGAACTTCAAGGCCAAGGGTGGCGCGTACACACGCGAGAACTTCTTCGGCAAGTTCCCGGAATTGAAGGAGATGGTTGCCAACATGTCGGACGACGACATCTGGCGTCTGAACCGCGGCGGCCACGACGCGCAGAAGGTGTTCGCCGCATACGCGGCGGCCCAGACACACAAGGGCCAGCCCACCGTCATCCTCGCGAAGACCGTCAAGGGTTACGGTCTCGGCAAGGCGGCCGAGGGCCAGATGGTCGCGCACCAGCAGAAGAAGATCGACGAAGTCGGTCTCAAGGATTTCCGCGACCGCTTCAACATTCCCCTGTCCGACGAGCAGGTCGCCAAACTCGCGCTGGTCAAGCCGGCCGACGATGCGCCGGAAATGAAATACCTGCACGAGCAGCGCAAGGCCCTCGGCGGCTATCTACCGACACGAAAGGTCACGGCTTCTGCGCCGGTCATCCCCGAGCTCTCGGCCTTCAGCGCCATGCTCGAAGGCACGGGTGATCGCGAGATCTCGACGACCATGGCTTTCGTGCGCATCCTCACGATGCTGCTCAAGGACAAGAACATCGGCAAGAACGTCGTACCCATCGTCCCCGATGAAGCGCGCACGTTCGGCATGGAAGGCCTGTTCCGGCAGATCGGCATCTACAGCTCGGCCGGGCAGCTCTACACGCCGGTCGACTCCGACCAGCTCATGTCCTATCGCGAGGACAAGAAGGGCCAGATGCTCGAAGAGGGCATCAACGAGGCCGGCTCGACCTGCTCGTGGATTGCCGCGGGCACGGCCTACGCCAATCACGGCACGTACATGGTGCCGTTCTACATCTACTACTCGATGTTCGGCTTCCAGCGCGTCGGCGATTTCTACTGGGCGGCGGGCGACCTGCGCACGCGCGGTTTCCTGTTAGGCGCCACCGCCGGTCGCACCACGCTTGCGGGCGAGGGCCTGCAGCACCAGGACGGACACAGCCTGCTGCATGCGGCCACCGTGCCCAATTGCGTGGCCTACGATCCGACCTACGCGTACGAGCTCGCCGTGATCATTCACGCTGGGCTGAATCGCATGTTCGCCAACGACGAGAGCGTCTTCTTCTACATCGCGGTGATGAACGAGAACTACGTGCAGCCCGCGCTGCCGAAAGGCGTCGAGGAAGGCATCCTCAAGGGCATGTACCTGTTGCAGACGGGTGGTGCCGGCAAGGTGCGGGTCTCGTTGATGGGATCGGGCACGATTCTGCGCGAAGTGATTGCCGCGGCCGATATCCTCGCCAGGGATTTCAACATTCCGTCGGACATCTACAGCGCGCCCAGTTTCTCGGAGCTGCGTCGCGAGGCGCTGGAGATCGAGCGCTGGAACCGGCTGCATCCGGGTGAGCCGACTCGCACTCCGTACGTGAAGCAGGCGCTGTCCAAGGCCACGGGGCCGTTCATCGCCGCCACCGATTACATGCGCGCCTGGCCCGACATGATCCGCGAATGGGTGCCGGGCCGTTTCGTGACGCTCGGCACCGACGGTTTCGGCCGCTCGGATGGTCGCAGCGCGCTGCGCAAGCATTTCGAAGTAGATGCCAAGAACATCGTCTACGCCTCGCTGAATGCGCTCGCCGATGAAGGCGCCCTCGACAAGGGCACGCTCCGCGCCGCGCTCAACAAGCTCGGCCTCGACCCTAACAAGCTGGACCCGCAGAAAGCATGAGCACGGTTGAAGTACGCGTTCCCGACATGGGGAACTTCGAGTCTGTGACGGTCATCGACGTGCTGGTGAAGCCGGGTGACGCCATCGACGTCGAAACGCCGCTGGTCACGCTCGAGACCGACAAGGCCACCATGGACGTGCCATCCACTGCCAAGGGCGTGGTGGAGAAAGTGCACGTGGTCAAGGGCGGTTCGGTGTCCACCGGCGCCTTGATAGTCAGCGTGAAGGCTGAAGGCGCGAGCGTCGCTCCGTCCGCGCCGCAAGCCGCGGCGCCAGCGGCGAAAGCCGCGCCGGCGCCAGTGGCGGCCGCACCGGCTCCGTCCGCGCCCACATCCATCGAAGTCCGCGTGCCGGACATGGGAAGTTTCGATTCCGTCGCCGTCATCGACGTTCTCGTGAAGCCGGGCGACACGGTGGATTTCGACACACCGCTGGCAACGCTCGAAACCGACAAGGCCACCATGGATGTGCCGTCCACCGCCAAGGGGCTGGTGGAGAAAGTGCACGTCATCAAGGGTGGCAAGCTGTCGCCGGGCGCCCTGGTGGTCACGGTGAAAGGCTTCGGTGCCGCAGCCGCTTCGACCGCGGCACCCGCGAAATCCGCCGCGTCCACCGCGCCCGACAAGGCGGCGCCCGCGGCAAGACCCGCAGCGCCGCAGGGCGTGCAACAGGTGGTTTCCCCGGCGCGCGGCGGACTGCCACCGATCGACGAGGCCAGCTTTGGTGTAGCGCACGCGAGCCCGTCGGTACGCAAGTTCGCGCGCGAGCTCGGAGTCAATCTCGGCAGCGTGCGTGGCAGTGGCGACAAGGGCCGCATCCTGCTCGATGACGTGAAAGCCTTCGTCAAACTGGTCATGTCCGGCGGCGCGGCGTTCGCGGCGCCCGCAGCGGCGCTGCCGAAAGCGCACAACTATGACCCGGCGGCTTTCGGCGAGGTCGAAGTCAGGCCGCTCAACCGCGTGCAGAAAATTTCCGGCCCGCGCCTGCAAGCCGCGTGGATCAATATTCCGCACGTCACGCAGTTCGACGAGTCGGACATCACCGATCTGGAAGCGTTGCGCGGTTCGCTGAAAGACAGGGCCGCGGCGGCCGGCGTCAAGGTGACGCCGCTCGCCTTCATCGTCCAGGCGGCGGCACGCGCCATGCGCGAATTCCCGGTGCTCAACAGCCAGCTCGATGAAGCCGGGCAGAACCTGATCTTCAAGAAGTTCTTCAACGTCGGATTCGCGGCCGACACGCCCAACGGATTGCTCGTGCCGGTCATCAAGGCGGCCGACAAGATGGACGTGTTCGCGGTTGCCAAGGCGCTGGCCGAACTGAGCAGCAAGGCGCGCGACGGCAAACTACCGGGCGCCGACATGCAGGGCGCGGGATTCACCATCTCGAGCCTCGGCGGCATCGGTGGCACCTTGTTCACGCCGATCATCAATTCGCCCGAGGTCGCGATCCTCGGCGTTTCCAAATCGGCGATGAAGCCGGTCTGGAACGGCAAGGAATTCGCGCCGCGGCTCATGCTGCCGCTGTCATTCTCGTACGACCATCGCGTCATCGACGGCGCGATGGGTGCGCGCATCGCGAAGTTCCTCGCCGACACCCTCGCCAAACCCGCCGATCTCGTCGGGGCGATGTCGTGAGCAAGATCGACCTGACCGTTCCCGATCTCGGCAATTTCGACGAGGTCGCCGTCATCGACGTGCTGGTGAAGGTGGGCGACAAGATCGAGCTCGAAACGCCGCTGGTCACGCTCGAGACCGACAAGGCGACGATGGACGTGCCGTCCGTCGCTGCAGGCACGGTTGTCGAAGTGCTGGTGCAGAAGGGCGGCAAGATCGGCAAGGGTGGTTTGATCGCGCGCATCGAAGGCGAGGCGGCAGCAGCGAAACCCGCCGCCGCGCCGGCCAAGGCGCCGGCCACTGCCGCGCCATCAGCGAAGGCTGCGCCCGCGCCGGCAGCCGCGGCTGCGCCGCGCGCCGCTCCGGCGCCTGCGCCCAAGGCGTCGAAGCCGCTCAAGCCCGATGTTCCGCACGATCGAGAGACGCAGTTGTTAGTGCTGGGCGCGGGTCCCGGCGGTTACACGGCGGCGTTCCGCGCTGCCGATCTCGGCCTCAAGGTTACGCTGGTCGAACGGTGGCCGATGCTCGGCGGCGTCTGCCTCAACGTCGGCTGCATTCCTTCCAAAGCGCTGCTGCACGCCGCCAAGGTTATCGATGAAGTGGGCGAGATGCGCGGCCACGGCATCGATTTCGGCGCGCCGAACATCGATCTGGCCAAGCTGCTCGAGTGGAAAGGCAGCGTCGTCAAGAAACTCGTTGGCGGCCTGTCGATGCTGGCCAGGCAGCGCAAGGTCGAAGTGGTGCAGGGCACCGGCAAATTCGCCAGCCCGCACGTCATGGAAGTGACCGGCGCCGATGGCAAGTCGCAGAAGATCCGCTTCGAGCAATGCATCATCGCCGCGGGCTCGGAGGCCATCAAACTACCGTTCATCCCCAACGATCCGCGCGTCATCGATTCCACCGGCGCGCTCGAGCTCGCCGGCGTGCCGAAGCGCCTGCTGGTCATCGGCGGCGGCATCATCGGCCTCGAAATGGCCACGGTGTACGCGGCGTTGGGCGCGAAACTTTCAGTGGTCGAACTCACCGGCCAGCTCATGCCCGGTGCGGATCCCGACCTCGTCAAGCCGCTCGAGAAGCGCCTCAAGGCGCGCTACGAACAGATCCTGCTCAACACCAAGGTCACCGGCTGCACTGCATCCGCCGCCGGCCTCGCGGTCGAGTTCGAAGACGCCAGCGGCAAGCGCACCGATACCTTCGATCGCGTGCTCGTGGCCGTGGGCCGCAGCGCCAATGGCAAACGCATCAACCTCGAAGCCGCGGACATCGAAGTGAGTGATCGCGGCATCATTTCGGTCGACAAGCAGATGCGCACCAATCTGCCGCACGTATTCGCCGTCGGCGACCTGGTGCCCGGGCCGATGCTCGCGCACAAGGCCATGCATGAAGCCAAGGTGGCGGCGGAATGCGCCGCCGGCGAGAAGAGCTACTTCGACGCGCGCGTCATTCCCTCGGTGGCCTACACCGATCCGGAAGTGGCCTGGGTGGGTCTCACCGAGACCGATGCGAAGAAGAACGGCACCTCTTACAAGAAGGGTCAGTTTCCCTGGGCGGCCAGCGGCCGGTCGCTGGCGCTGGGCCGCGACGAAGGCTTCACCAAACTACTGTTCGACCCGGTTTCGCATCGCGTGCTCGGTGGCGGCATGGTCGGGCCCAATGCCGGTGAACTGGTGGCCGAGGTGGCCTTGGCCATCGAGATGGGCGCGGACGCGGCCGATATCGGACTCACGATTCATCCGCATCCAACGCTGTCGGAGACGGTGGGGCTGTCGGCCGAGGCGTTCGAAGGCACGCTGACCGACCTGTATATTCCGAAGCGGCCCTGACCGGCGTCGTTACAGGGAGTGGGCGGTCGGCGCGGCCGCGGTGAGCTCGTTCGCCGGGGTGCCACCGAACGCGTATTCGACGATCACGCGCACCGCCAGCGTGTCGTCCACGCTCCAGTTCGCCACGTCGAGGCACACCGAACGCTGGTCGGCGCTGACCGGATATTCGGCGGACTGGGCGGCGATGTGCAGGCTGCCAAGCGTCGGCGCGCCGGCATCGCGTTCGAGCCATGGGGATTCGCTCTTCGGCACGCGCGCCTGCACGCGAACGTTGGTGGCGTGCGCCGCCGACGGTATCGACGCACACAGCGACACGGATAGCGCTACCCGCTCGGTGCAACTCACGGGTCCGACTTCGTCGGGCTGCGGATTTATCCGGCAGGGTGGCAGATGCGCCAGCGATTCGACCACGCCGCCTTCGCCATTGCGCGCCGGGATTGCGGTTCCGGAGGGATCCGTCGCGGAATTCGTGGCGCCGTTCGTGGCCGCGAGATTCTTGTGCTCGGCCAGCGCGGCAAACTGCCGCGTGAATTCAGCTTCCATCGTCGCCTTCAATTCATCCTTGGCGCTGACCGAGCGCAATGCCGACCACGCATAGCCACCGACGATGCAGCCGATCATGAGCGCAGCGGTGGCCAGCACCGAGCGAATGCGATTTTTCTTCGGCTTGGGTCGGCCATCGCTGGGCGCACGATTGCGCACCAGCTGAACGATAGCCGTCAGCATGGTCGCGAGCGCGCCGATGATCGCGGCGATGATGGTCTCGGAAATGCCCATTGCTATGGACCCTCAAACAAGCTGCGAGGAGTGTAGTCCGCCCCTTTCGCGCCGCAGCGCGGGGGCAGTCGGAGCTGGGTACTGGTTCACACTTCGTGGCGCTCGAATCCGGTGCGCCGCGAAAAGCCTTCAGGCGAGGCGGCGCAGGCGTTCCAGATAGGCGTTTTCGTCCGGTGGTTTGCCGCCGCGCTGCGCCTCCCATAGCTGCTCGGCAAGCACTTCCAGCATGCAGTGCTCGGCCTCGTGCGTACCGCCGGTCTTGGCGGCCAGCTTCGCGTGGATTTCGGCGATGCCTGGCGGACGGTTGGTGGCCACCTGCTCGCGGACCGCCAGGTGCAGGCCCATGTGCAGCCAGGGATTCAACTGCCCGCCGCGCGGCGAGTAGTTAGCGAGATCGGCGGCCGCGGATTCCACGATGACGTGGTATTCGGGGTGCTCGGAGATCACCGCCACCACCTGCTTGTCGAGCGGCGACAGCGTGTGTTGCCCCTTGAATTTGCGCCACGCGGCGCGATAGGCCTCGCGCAGCTGGTCGCGGGATTGGCCTGCGAAAATCATCGAGCCTTCATCGCGGCGGCGATGATCTGGCGGCGCGGGGGATACTCGCACAACTTGTTCACGAGACAGCGTGCGCATTCGGGCTTCAGTGCCTTGCAGACGTAGCGGCCGTGAAGGAGCAACCAGTGATGTGCGTCATGAGCGAATTCCCCGGGCGTGAACTTGATCAGCGCGTCTTCCACCGCCCGCGGTGTTTTCCCTGGGGCAATCCTCGTGCGGTTGGCGACGCGAAAAATATGAGTGTCCACGGCTATTGTCGGCTCGCCGAAGATTGTGTTCAGTACCACGTTCGCGGTTTTGCGACCCACGCCCGGAAGTTCTTCGAGCGCCTCGCGATTTCGCGGTACGACTCCACCGTGATCGTCGGCGATCGACGACGCCGTCGCGATGACGTTCTTCGCCTTGGCTTTCCACAACCCGATCGTGCGGATGTACTTCGACAACCCGTCGACGCCGAGTGCGGCGATCTCCTTTGGAGTACGGGCAACCGGAAACAATTGGCGCGTGGCGGCGTTCACGCTCTTGTCCGTGGCTTGCGCCGAGAGGATGACCGCCACCAGGAGTTCGAAGGGGGTCGAGTATTCAAGCTCGGTCGTGGGGTGCGGATTCGCTGCGCGAAAGAGCTCGAAGATCTCCCGGCGCTTCTGTGAATTCATCGGATGAGGTTCACGGAGCTGGCGGGCGCGCACCGCGCTTCTTGACCGCAAGCGTGGCGGCGCGCAATGCGGCGCGCCGCGCCACGCGTTCGTTGTGTGCTACGTATCGCGCCTGCGAATCCGCGGCGGGCGGCAATGCCAGCGTCGGCAATGGCAGTGCGAGCAACGGCATCATGATGATGCAGTCCACCGGGCAGGGCGCGACGCACAGCGCGCAACCGGTACACAGCTCGGCGATGACGGTGTGCATGCGCCGCGGCGCGCCGGCAATCGCATCCACGGGGCAAGGTGGCAGGCATTTCGTGCAGCCGATGCACCGCTCTTCGTCGATGAACGCGACGGTGGGCGCCGCTTCGAGGCCGTTGTCCCGATTCAGTGGCAGCGCGGTGCGGCCGGTCAGTGCCGAGAGCGCGAGCATGGTTTCAGTTCCGCCCGGCGGACACTGGTTGATGTTGGCTGCACCGCTCGCGATGGCTTCCGCGTAGGGCAGGCACCCGTTATATCCGCAGCGCGTGCACTGAGTTTGCGGCAGCAACGCGTCGATGGCGGCGGCTTCGATCACGCGCCGGGCTCAGGTGACTTTCATCCCGGGCGTGGCGCCGTTGTCGGGCGACAGCAGGAATACTTCCGGGCCGTCGTCGCGACTCGCGCACAGCACCATGCCTGCGGATATGCCGAAGCGCATCTTGCGCGGCTCGAGGTTGGCGATCATGACCACCTGGCGGCCGATGAGCGTGGCCGGGTCGTACGCCGAGCGGATACCGGAGAAAACATTGCGCTGTTCGCTGCCGAGATCGAGCGTGAGCTGCAGTAGTTTGTCAGACCCCTCGACGTGTCTGGCATCGAGCACCTTGGCCACGCGCAGGTCGAGCTTGGCGAAGTCGCCGATGGAAACGAAGCCGGGCGCGGCAGCCGGCGCGGTGGTGGTGGTCACTTCTTTACTCTTCTTGGTGGGCTTGACGTCGGCATTGGCAGGCGCGGGCGGGCTGGACACGAGCTCGGCGACGACTTTGGGGTCGAGGCGCACCGCCAGCGGTTCGTAGGTCTCGATGGGCCGATTCAGCAGCGGCGTGGCCACCGCATTCCAGTCGGCGAACGAGATCCTCAGGAATTTCCCCGCCTTTTCCGCCATCTGCGGCATCACCGGTGCCAGATAACTCATGAGCACGCGGAACAGGTTGATGCCCTGCGTGCACACGGCGAGAACCTCGACGGCTTTCGCCGGGTCCTTGGCGAGCGCCCAGGGCTTGTTCGAGTCGACGTACTGGTTGGCGCGATCGGCGAGACCCATGATGGCGCGCATCGCCGCCGAGTATTCACGCGCGTCGTACTGGTCGGCAATCGTGCCGCGCAGCGCGGCGAATTCCTCGTAGAGCACCGGGTCGGGTAGTTTGGCCGCGAGCCTGCCGCCGGCGCGCTGCACGAAGCCGGCGCAGCGGCTGGCGATGTTCACCAGTTTGCCGACGATGTCCGAATTCACGCGTGCTGTGAAATCCTCGAGCGACAGATCGATGTCCTCGACGGCCGCATTCAGTTTGCTGGCGAAGTAGAACCGCAGAGGTTCCGGGGGCAGGCGCTCGAGGTAACTCCGCGCGGTGATGAATGTGCCGCGCGTTTTCGACATCTTCACGCCATTGACGGTGAGGAAGCCGTGCACGAAGACCGCCGTCGGCTTGCGGCAACCGGAGCCGTGCAGCACCGCGGGCCAGAACAGGTTGTGGAAGTAGCTGATGTCCTTGCCGATGAAGTGATACAGCTCGGTCTTGCTGTCCGCGTTCAGGTATTCGTCGTAATTCAGACCGCGTTGGTCGCACAGCGCCTTGAAGCTGCCGAGATAGCCGATGGGCGCGTCGAACCACACGTAGAAATATTTGCCTGGCGCGCCGGGAATCTCGAAACCGAAGTAGGGCGCATCGCGCGAGATATCCCAGTCCGAAAGGCCCACTTGGAACCACTCGGCGAGCTTGGCGCGCACTTCGGGCTGGCGGGCGCCGCCGCCCTCTAACCACTCGCGCAGCACGGCGGTGAAATCGCCGAGCTTGAAGAAGTAGTGTTCGGACTCGCGCAACACCGGTGGCGTGCCGCTGATCGTCGAGACCGGATTGATGAGCTTGTCGGGCGTGTACGTGGAGCCGCAGTTTTCGCAGGAGTCGCCGTACTGGTCCGCGGTGTGGCAGACCGGGCACTCGCCCTTCACGTAGCGGTCCGGCAGAAACATGCCGGCCTTCTCGTCGTAAGCCTGGCGCACGCTGCGCGAGGTGATGTGTCCGGCGGCCGCAAGCTTGAGGTACAAATCCGCGGTGATCGCCTGGTTTTCGGGCGAGTGCGTCGAATGGAAGTGGTCGTGGCCGATCAAAAAGCCCTGATAGTCGGCGCGGTGCTCCGCGGCCATGCGCGTGATGAGTTCCTCAGGCGTGATGCCCTCGGCCTGTGCCTTGATCATCACCGGGGTGCCGTGCGTGTCTTCGGCGCACACGTAGAGGCAATCGTGGCCCTGCATGCGCTGGAAACGCACCCAGATATCGGTTTGCACGGCTTCGATGATGTGACCGATGTGCAGCGAACCGTTGGCGTACGGCAGCGCACTGGTCACGAGAATCTTCCGGGGCATCGGGGTCGGGTCCTGGCGAAAGGCCCGCGAGTATAAACGAGCTAACCCTGATCCTTGACGGGCTCGAACTTCGCCTTGCTGATGCCCTTTTTATAGGCCTCTTTGCCCGTGATGGCGCGCTGGTTCAGCAGCGCCTCGATGGCGTTGTCCATGGTGCGCATGCCGAATTGGCTGCCCGCCTGCATGGTGGTCTCGAGCTGGTCGAGCTTGCCTTGGCGGATCAGGTTGGACACGGCCGGGGTGTTCACGAGGATTTCCAGCGCTGCCACGCGGCCGCTCTTGTCGGCTTTCTGCAGCAGCTGCTGTGAAACCACGCCGCGCAGGCTGGTCGAGAGCATGGTGCGCACGTGGTTCTGTTTGTCGGCGGGGAACACGTTGATCATGCGGTCGACGGTGGGCGCGGCGCCGTTGGTGTGCAACGTGCCCATGACCAGGATGCCCATTTCGGCGGCGGTGACCGCAATGCTGATGGTTTCGTAGTCGCGCAACTCGCCGACCAGCACCACGTCGGGATCTTCGCGCAGACCGGATTGCAAGGCCGCCGCGAAACCCTTGGTATGCACGCCAACCTCGCGCTGGCTGATGAGGCATTGCTTGCGCGCATGCACGAACTCGATGGGATCCTCGATGGTGAGGATGTGTCCCTTCATGCGCGAATTGATGTCGTCGATCATTGCCGCAAGCGTGGTCGACTTGCCCGACCCGGTCTTGCCGGTGACCAGGATCAGCCCGTTGTTGGCGCGGCACAGCGTGTGAATGGCCGGCGGCAGGTTCAGCTGTTCCATCGACAGCGCCTTCGAGGGAATGGCGCGCATGACCGCGCCCATGCCATTGAGCTGGCGCATGACGTTGACGCGGAATCGGCCGTACTCGCCCATGTTGTAGGCGAAGTCGGCGCCGTCGTGTTCCTCGAATCGTTTGACCGCGTTCTTCGGCATGATTTCGTACAGCGTGTTCTGCACGAATTCCTTGTCGAGGCGGTCGGGCCGCAGCGGCTGCAGGTCGCCGTACAGGCGGATGCGCGGCGGATCGCCGGCCAGGAAATGCAGGTCCGAGCCTTTCTTGCCCAGGACTTCTTTCAGGTATTCGTCGATGACCGGCATGCTAGCTACCGCCGGCGGCCTGGGTGTTCGGCGCCACCTCGATCTTGGGCATCAGGGTGGTGTCGGTGACATAGCGCTGGAACGCGCGCCGATCGGCGGCGTAGGTGACCGCGTCGTCTGGATCGATTTCCCGGGCGGCGAGCGAGGTGAGCAGCGCCTGGTCCATCATCTGCATGCCGAGATCGCGGCCGGTCTGGATCTGGTTCGGGATCTGATGCGTCTGATCGGTCTGGATGAGCTTGGCGATGGCGCGCGTCATGACGAGGGTTTCGCAAATGGCCTTGCGCGCGCGGTTGTCGGCGGTCTTGACCAGGATCTGCGTGACCACGGCTAACAAGCTCTGCGACAGGAAGCTCTTGGTCTGCTCGCGCTCCTCGATGGGCAGCGCGTCGATGATGCGGTCGATGGTCTTCGAGGCGGAAGTGGTGTGCAGCGTGCCGAGCACCAGGTGGCCGGTTTCCGCGGCCGTCATGGCCATGGAAATGGTTTCCGCGTCGCGCAACTCACCGACCAGAATGACGTCGGGATCTTCGCGCATGGCCGCGCGCACACCTTCGGCGAACGTCGGGATATGCGTGCCGAGCTCGCGCTGGATGACCTGGCTCTGTTTGCTGCGATGAACGAACTCGATGGGATCTTCGAGCGAGATGATGTTGAGGCGCCGGGTCGTGTTCAGGTGATCGATCATCGCCGCGAGCGTGGTCGACTTGCCGGTGCCGGTCGCGCCGGTGACCAGCACCATGCCCTGGTGGTAGTCGCACAGCTTCTTGACCACCGGTGGCAATGCGAGCTTGTCGATGCTCGGGATGTCCTGCGGGATCGCGCGGAACGTGGCTCCGAGCCCGGTTTCCTTGCGGTAGACATTGACGCGGAAACGCCCGCCGTCGGCCGACACGTAGGAGAAGTCGAGATCATTGCCCTTGCCGAAATATTCACCCTGGTTCTTGGTGAAGATTTCGGTGAGATAGCTCTCGAGCTCGGCGTCGCCCACGTCGCGGAACTTGATGGGCATGAGATCGCCGTTCATGCGCAGCATGGGCGGAACACCCACGGCCAGGTGCACATCGGAGCAGCCCTGCTGCATGCCAAGTTTCAGGAACGCGTCGATGCGAGCCACGGGGGCTGATTCCTCAGGTCAATTGGTTACTCACCCAAGCATGCGACGGTGAGAAGGGCGTCAAGTGTGACGCAGTCCGCGATTCTCCGCGAGCCGCGAACCGCAATGCAATACCAGAGGCGAATACTGAGGTGTATGCCTCAGCGCAGCTGCTGTTCGCTGCCGCGAAGGGAGCAGCGGATCAGCGGAATTTTTCGAGCGCTTCGCGCAGCAGCGGCATGGTCTGGTAGCGCTTGTCCTTGTCCACCGCCATGGCCTGCATGATGACTTCGGGAAGGCCGGGGGGCAGGCCCGGATTGATTTCACGCGGCGCGCGCGCTTTGCCCTGCACGTGCTGGTACATGACCGACATGTGATCACCGCGTGCATAGGGCGGCACGCCGGTCATGATTTCGTAGAGGATGACGCCGAGTGCATACACGTCGGCGCGCTGGTCGACCTTCTTGCCGAGGATCTGTTCGGGCGCCATGTACTTCGGCGAACCGATGACATAGCCGGTCTTGGTGAGCTGCGTGTCGCCTTCGCGCTGCGCGGCCGCGACACCGAAGTCGACGATCTTGAGCAGGCCTTCGGCGTTGATCAGCACGTTCGCCGGCTTCAGGTCGCGATGCACGATGCCGACCGCATGCGCGACTTCCATGCCGGTGCAGATGTCGATGCCGAAACCGAGCGCGCGCTGCAGTGGCATGGGCTTCTCGCCGACGACTTCGCTGCCGAGCGTGTGCGAGGGGAAGTACTCCATCGAGATGGCGTAGTTGCCCTGGATGAACAGGAAGTCGTAAATGCGGATGACGTTGTGGTGCGTGATCTTGCGCGAGTAGCGCAGCTCGTGCACAAAGCGCTTCATGATCTCCTCATCTTCCGAAACGTTCGGATTGAGGAACTTGAGAATGAGCCGCTCGTCGACGACGGTGTCTTCCATGAGCAGCACCGTGCCGAACGCACCCTTGCCGATGCGCTCGACGTACTTGTAGCGGCCTTCGATGATGTCGCCGGGCTTCATGGTGGTGATGTCGAGCTTTTGCGGGCCCGCCATCTTTTCGGCTTCTTTCACGGCGCGCTGCACGTCCTGCTCGGACATGAGCTGCGTGCGCGCTTCCTTCGAGGTCGGTGCCGGCGGCGCGGCCGCGCTCGGGCGCGGCGGCGGGGCGGGGCTTGGGCGCGGCGGCGGAACCGCGCTGGGCGGTGGCATGGATGGGACGCTGTTGGCCTGCGTGGCCCCCTCTGGACGATGACCGGAAACCGCCCCGGGCGTCGAGACCGGCGAGCGGTTCTGTGTCGACGACAGGCGGGTGCCGCTCCCGGAGAACCGCGAATCCAGATCGGAAAGTGCGCGCAATGCCGCTTGCGCGACCGTTTGTTCGGCGTTCGCGGTCTGTGCCTGGATTTGTACGCGGATCTGCTCGAGGCGGCGCTCATCGGCGAGCTTGGCGAGCGAGGAGATGGCTTCGAGCCGGATCTCCTTTTCTTCGCGTACCAGCATCGGCAACACCGCGTCGATGACCTTGTAGTCGCCCAGCCGGCCGAGCGCGCGCACCACCACTGGTAAAGACCTCGGCGGGGTTGAGTCGAGCATTTCGATCAGCCGCGGCACAGCGCGCTTGCTGCCGATCTCGGCGAGCGCGTCGACTGCGCGTTCGCTCACCCACCAGTCCTTGTCCTTGGTCGCTTCGATGAGATGACCGACGGCGCGATCGTCTTTCGTCTGGTTGAGAATTTCGATGGCCGAGCGGCGGATGTCTTCGTCCTGGTCACCGACCAGGTGCAACACGGCGTCGACGACTTTGGGGCCGCCGATCTTGCCGAGCGCATCGGCGGCGCGCGAACGCACCCACCAGTCGTCGTCAGAGACCGCCTCGAGCAGCTCCTTGACCGACTTGGCATTGCCGATTTCGTTGAGCACCTCGACCGCGGCACGGCGCGCGTATTCGTTTTCATCCTTGAGCACGGGGATCAGGTATTTGATCGTTTCCGGATCATTGGCCCGGATGACCACGTCGATCGCCTTGTTCTGTACGTCGATTTCCGGATCCCGCAGCAGGGCGCAGACCGCCTCGATTTCGATGGGCCCGTCCATCTTCGCGAGAGCGCCGAGCGTGGCGGCCCGCACGAGCTTGTTGGGGTCCTTGAGCTGTTGCTGGAGCGCGCGCTGCACTTCGGGCTTCGGGAATCGCGACAAGATATTGATGATGTGCAGGCGGGCGATGGGATCCTTGCCGTTCAGGCGGCCCACCAGTTCCGGCAGATCATTGTCGGTGGCGAGCTCACCCAGGATGCGGAACAGCGCGGCCTTTTCATTGGCCTCCTGCTTGTATGCCGCACCCAGCAGTTCGCGCACCGACAAGCGGGTGCGATGCGCGGTGATCACATCCAGCAGCGCGGATTTGGCGATGCCTTCGGTGCCGAGCGCGTCCAGCAACATCGTCGGCGGATACGCGCGGCTGCTCGAAAGCGCCCACGCTACGCCCGCAACCACGCGCGGGCTGCCCGTGACCATGGACTGGATGAATATCGGAAAAGTCTTCTGGGTGACGAGTCCGGTGAGGACTTCGATATAGGCGACCGTTGCGATTTTGTCGGCGTCGGCAAGCGCCGCCGTTACCGGTTCGATGGCACCGGCGCCAAGTTCGCGCAGTTTCGCGATGGCTTTCTGAGTTTGCGGAGCAGCAACGTCCGTCGCGGCTTTTAGATCCGTGATGAACCGGTCCGCCCGGATGTTGGTGAAAAAACTCATGAAACGGTTGATCCGCGGGACGCGCGACGTCGTTGATGCGTAGCGCGTGCGGAATAAAGCAAGCCTGCCGTCCTTTTGTAGCCCGAACCCTGTTACAAAAATTATGCCACATGTCCTGTCGACAACAGCCGATCCTGACCGCGTTACAGGTATTTTCGCTAGAATCCCGGGCCCTCCTGTCCCGGCGGACAACTCGAAAAACTTATGGTCCCTATTACTTCCGCCGAATTTCGCAAACGGGTCGAAGAATATCCGGACCCATATCTCAGACAGACGTTAGGCGGCGCTCAGGCGGTCGAATTGGCTGAGATGAAGGGTGACCGGGGTCACGTTCGCGTGGCACTCGGCTTCCCTGTGGGCGGCTATCGCGAAGAATTTTCGCAGGGACTCCTCACCCATATCACGGCCGGCGGTGGCCCGAAGAGCATCGAAGTCGAGCTCGTGCAGAAGATCACCGCACATTCCGTGCAGCGGCAGCTGTCGCCGATGGCGGGAGTCCGGAATATCGTGGCCGTGGCGTCGGGCAAAGGCGGTGTCGGCAAGTCGACCGTCGCGGCAAATCTGGCGTTGGCATGGGCACGGCAGGGGGCTCGCGTGGGCATCCTCGATGCGGATATCTACGGGCCGAGCCAGCCCATCATGCTCGGCCTCGCCGGTCAGCGGCCTGCTTCGCCCGATGGAAAACGCATCAAACCGCTCATGGCGCATGGTCTGGCCGCCATGTCGATCGGATTTCTCATCGATCCCGAGCAGCCCATGGTGTGGCGCGGGCCCATGGTCACGCAGGCGCTCACCCAGCTCCTCGGCGATACCGACTGGGGCGACCTCGACTACCTGGTGATCGACATGCCGCCGGGCACCGGCGACATCCAGCTGACCCTGGCGCAGCGCGTGCCGGTGGCGGGCGCGGTCATCGTGACCACGCCGCAGGACATCGCGCTGGCCGATGCCCGCAAGGGCCTCAAGATGTTCGAGAAGGTCAACGTGCCGGTGCTGGGAATAGTCGAAAACATGAGCGTGCACGTGTGCAGCAACTGTGGGCACGTGGAACACCTGTTCGGCGCCGGAGGCGGAGCACGAATGGCAGCTCAATACAGCGTCGAGCTGCTCGGCGAGTTGCCGCTGGACGTGCGCGTGCGCGAAGAAGCAGACGGCGGCATACCCACGGTGGCGGCGGCGCCCGAATCGCCCCATGCCGCGCCTTATCTGGTCATGGCGCGGCGCACCGCGGCGGCGCTTGCGCGACGCTCGAAAGACCGCTCGACCCTGTTTCCCAAGATTGTCGTGGAAGAGACCTAATCCTAATGAGCATCAAGTCGGACCATTGGATTCGCCGCATGGCGGAGCAAGAAAAAATGATCGAGCCGTTCGCGCGCGAGCAGGTGCGCCAGGCGGACGGACACAAGATCGTTTCGTACGGCACGTCGAGCTATGGCTACGACGTGCGCTGTTCGCGCGAATTCAAGATCTTCACCAACATCAACTCGACCATCGTCGACCCGAAGAATTTCGACGAGAAGAGTTTTGTCGACGTGCATGCAGACGTGTGCATCATCCCGCCGAACTCGTTCGCGCTGGCCCGCACCGTGGAATATTTCCGCATTCCGCGCTCCACGCTGGTGGTGTGCCTCGGCAAGTCGACGTATGCGCGCTGCGGGATCATCGTCAACGTGACGCCGCTCGAGCCCGAGTGGGAAGGGCACGTGACCCTGGAGTTCTCCAACACCACGCCGCTGCCCGCCAAGATTTACGCCAATGAAGGCGTGGCGCAGATGCTGTTTTTCGAATCCGACGAAATTTGCGGCACCTCGTACAAGGACAAGGGCGGGAAGTACCAGGGCCAGAAGGGCGTGACGCTCCCCAAGACCTGAAATGGGGTCAGACCCCATAAGCTAGCAAATGGGGTCTGACCCCATTACTGGCGGTCGACGGACTGGATCAGCAGCGTGACTTCGGTTTTTTTGCCGCGCACGCTCTCGGCGCGGACCGGTAGATAGCCGAGGGTCGGCGCCACCCAGGTGCGCGTGAAGCGATCTGAACCGGGGCGCCGGCTGACGTAAATGATGGTGTCGAGAGCGCCGAGCTCGGTTTCGATGCGGGCATTGCCCTCGAGGTGCAGCTCGTAATCCTTGAGCTTGTTACCTTCGATCATCCACGCCGTTGCGTGCAGATTGCCGCTGGCGAGGTCCCGAAGCGAAGCGATCTGCAGCGACATGGCATCCTGGGTGCCGTCCGGGACCTCGAGATCGACAGCCTTTTCCTTGGCGACACCGGTGACGCGCTTCTTCTGCCAATCGAAAGTGAGATTGATGGGGCGTTCCTTCTCGTCGACCCCTTTGAACGTCATCGGTACCACCCGGCCGTCCACGATCTTGAAATTGCTGATCTGCGTGAGCGCGTCGGGAAAAGCCATCCGGAAAAGTCCGCGCGCGGTATTCACCGACGAATAGGTATAGCTGTCGGGCCCCGCGGCTCGAAGTTCGACCGTGGAGTTTGCCGCCGAAATACCTTTCCATTCGGCCGTGTAGGTGGCGCGAAATGGCTTGAGGTCGACGGGATCCGCGCCGGCGACGCCGCTGCCGGCGAGCAGGATAAGGACCAGTGCACACTCAGGCAGCCGCATCGTTTTCCTCGATGAGTGGTGCGGCGAGAGGCTCGCCGTCGAAGTGGACCGAACCGCCGCGCCATTCGATGCGTCCGGCGGCGATGAGCGAACATACATGGGGATAGATGATGTGCTCCAGCGTATGAACGCGCGCTGAAACCGATTCCGGCGTGTCCCCGGCGCGGATCCGGAGCCTTCCCTGCATGATTACCGGCCCGCCGTCGAGTTCGGCGGTGACGTAGTGCACGCTGGCGCCGTGATACGCATCCGCGGCTGCCAGGGCGCGCGCGTGCGTATCCAGGCCCTTATATAGCGGCAGCAGCGACGGATGGACGTTGAGCAGCTTTCCTTCGAAGCGCTGCACGAAGGTAGCCGACAGGATGCGCATGAAACCGGCAAGGGCCACCAGCTGCGCGCCGCAGGCCGCAAGCTCGGCAGCAAGCGCCGCGTCGAATGTGGCGCGATCCGCGAATTGCCTGACCGGAATGACGCTGGTCGGAATACCGAGCGCGGCGGCGCGGGCCAGGCCGGCGGCGTCCTCGCGATCGGCGACCACTCTAACTACCTTGTAGCGGCTGCCGCCGCCGAGCGACGCGCGGGCGATCGCCTCCATGTTGCTGCCGCGTCCGGAAATGACCACGGCGACCGGCAGCACGTTCACTCTTCGATGACGACGCCGCGCGTGCCGCGCCCGACGCTGCCGATGACGGTGGCGGTTTCGCCGCTGGCCGCAAGCGCCGCCAGCGTCGCATCGAC
>JBDTSV010000002.1:0-7836 GCA_039930985.1 Pseudomonadota bacterium | reverse complement strand
CCTGCATTGAAGAACTCTGGGGACATGCGAAGATCGGCTGGGATTCAACGATCGCGGCCCGCTCGTTGCCTCGTATCGTGGCGATCCTCGATTCCGGCATCGACGCGTCGCACGAGGACCTGGTCAGCGGGGTAGCCGTCTCATTCAATACGCGCGAACCGCCGCACTCGCAGGGCGGCCGCCTCAACGCGCGCTGCGCAACCAGCGGCCGGTGCTATCCACATGGAACCGAGATGGCGGGCACGATCGGGGGACGCATGGACAACGGCATCGGAGTTGCCGGTGTCGCTCCGAATAGCCGCCTGCTGCCGATCGTCATCACACGCGTGGATCGGGGCCTGCTGGCGAGGCTCTCGACCATTGCGGCGGGCATCGACGCCGCCGTGATCGGCAATGCCGACGTGATCAACATAAGCGCCAAATGGCCGGTCGACAGCCGCGCAATCGCCGAGTCGATTCGCGCTGCGGTCGGCGGGGACGCGAAGACCCGGCGACTGATCGTCACCGGATATGCCACCAGCCTCGACAGCGACGACACCGTGCGCGAGTACTTCCCCTCGCGCTACCGATGCCTGCCCGGGGTAATCGCCGCGGTGCCGGCCGATATGCGTGGCCATGATTTGTTCAATCCTAAGGGCCACCCAGATGCGACGGACGGCCGAATTCAGGCACCCGGCGTGGACATCCTGGTGACAACCACAGAGAATTCCGAGCGAGGCTATGCATTATCCGGAGCGGCAGGCGCATCGAGCGCCGCAGCCTACGTCTCCGGTGCGGTGGCGCTCGTCTGGGGCAGCCCGCCGCTGAATACATGCGACGCCCAGCAAATAAAACGTTTGCTGTTCTGCAGGAGCAAGGGCAGCGACTCCACGCGGTATCCATGGATCCATGTCGATTTCCTCCGTGAGCTCGCAAAACTCGGCCCCGGTGCCACTTGCAACACCGCGATCACCGCGCTCGGCTGCGACTAACTACCAGCGCGCGTCGGGTGCCGCGTGAGCACCATTCCGGTCAATGAAATCGAGATCATCGTCGCGGCGGCACTCCGCGGCGACCGCAGGGCCGAAACTCACATGCTGGTCGCCTTGCGCCCCGGAGTGCTCGCGGTTCTGCGTTTTGGCGCTTTCCACCGCTGGATTGACCCGGAAGACCTGACCCAGGAAACGCTGCATATTGTCGTCGAGCGCGTGCGCGCCGGGACCATCGACGACCCGCGCAAGGTGTTCGCATTTGCTGCCGCCACGGCACGCAATCTCGCCCTCAACGCCGCCCGCAAGATGCTGCGCCAGCAAACCGTGGTCGACTCCGAGCTGGTCGACGAACTGGCGCAGAACCTCGAGATGGAGCAGAGCGATCTGTCCGACTCGGACGACCGTCATCTTGCGCAGGCGGTGGCCGAGCTGCTCGAAGAATTGCCGACCGAGCGCGACCGGCAGCTGCTCATCCGGTTCTATCTAGATGGGACCGACAAACAGCAGTTGTGCCGCGACCTCGGACTTTCCCCTAAGCATTTCGACCGCGTGCTCATGCGGGCCCGCACGCGGCTGCGCACCATCATTGAACGACGGGCGCCGCATCTGGCGTTTTTTCCGCGAATCACATCAATTTTGTTGCCTCTGGCGATGTCTTTCACGTTTTTGGTGAGACATTTTGGCTCCTGGTGACACAAGTCACTCATGAAGCCTATTGATCGCAATTCTCTCGAAGAGCAGACCCGGCTCGTGTCGCGTTATGTCGCAGGCGATCTGTCCCGGTCGGAGCGCGCCGAGTTCGAGGCGTGGCTGGTGGCATCCCCTGAGCTTGCCAGCGAAGTCGAGATGGAACGCCGGCTGCGGCGTGGCATTTCGAGCGCGGCACGCCGCGGCTGGCTGCAGCCCACCGCGCCTGCTGAACCTGTCCGTGACCGCCGCTGGCAGTTCGCGCTGGCCGCGAGCCTCGTGATGGCTTTTGGTCTGGTTCTGAGCGTGATGGTGCCACGAAACGACGGCGCCTCTGCGACCGGCACCCGAGTCGCCGCGGCCGGCGAGAAACATCTGGCGACTTCGCGCAGCGTGCGCCTCGGCAGTATCCGCGGTGTGGGCAGCACACCCGATGTCACCTTCTCGCTGAGCGATGCGCCAGGCGAGCTGGTGATCGAGCCGGACGTGGTCACGCTCACCTGCGAGGACGGCTCCGTCGAACTCGAATGCGCGGGTGGCAGCGCGCCGCAGACACCGATGTACGCCGAGTACGAAATGGATCTGGTGAAGCGCCGCGGTTCAACGCTGGTGTGGCGCTCGTCGCGCCAGGCACCGGTGGCCAGCGACCAGCTGTCGTTCGCGCTGCACGATCTCGGCAACCTCGACACGGGCGACTACGATCTGGTCGTGCGCGGGCATTCGCCCGACCACGCGGAAGTCGTAGCGCGGTTCTGGCTTCGCGTCAGCGCGCAATAGCTAGCTGGAAAAGGGGACAGATCTATTTATCTGAGCACTCGCGGCCGAGATGTCGCATGTCGCAGTAAATAAATAGATCTGTCCCCTTTATCTACTGTCGTGGGCCGCGCCCGCGGCTCTAGCTCAGGTAGCGTTTGATACGCGCGTGCAGCGGCGAATGCCGCGGAAAATGTGCCCGCAGGTATTCCATCTGGTCGGCGAGCACGCGCCGGCCCTTGAGGAAGATGTACTCGGCGTAGGTCGGTGTGAACGGCACCGCGATGAGCTGCATCTTCGCCTGCTCGGGCGTACGCGACGCCTTGAGGTTATTGCAGCGGCGGCAGGCCGCGACCACGTTCGTCCAAACGTCACGGCCACCCTGGCTGAACGGCCGGATGTGATCGCGTGACAGCTCGCGCACCGGGAATCGCTGCGCGCAGTACAGGCAAAAGTGCGCGTCGCGCCGGAACAGCGTCTGATTGTTCAATGGCGGCACATAGTCCTGGCGCGTGTTGCCGGGATTTCCGGTGTGGCCAACCGTCGCCACGATGGAATTCACTTCGAGCACGGTGCGAAAACCCGAGCGAGCGCTGACACCACCGTAAAGCTTGAACAGCGGGCTACCGCAGGTATAGGCCACCTGCTCCTGGTGATAAAGCCGCGCCGCTTCCTTGTAGTCGATCCATTCGAGCGGCATTCCCGACACGTCCGTGCGCAGAACGAGCTGGGACAGCGCGCGCGCGGTATTGCCCGCAATCAAGTGCAGTTCGGGGTGCAGATCGGGGGAGAGGCCTCCATCCGCGCGTTCCAGGTCGATGCCCAACATGGGGCATGTAAGATAGACCAGTCGTATGCGAGAATTCAACGTCGCAACACATTCATTTGACACGGGAAAAAAAGGCCTTTGGCGCAGATGCCACGGGCCTCGCAGGGGAGTCAAGCCAAATGCCGATTACGATAGGCGCGCTGCGCGAGAGCGCGCCGGGTGAAACGCGCGTCAGCCTCGTACCCGAGGTGGTCGACAAATTCATGGCCACGGGCGCTCGCGTCGTGCTCGAACCCGGCGCCGGAACGCGCGCGCAGTTTCCGGACAGGCTCTACAAGAAAGGCGAATGGTTAGCTAGCCAGGCTGCGGTGCTGGCCAGCGCCGACGTGCTGTTGACCGTTGCGCCGCTCAATCTCGAGCAGATCGGCCAGCTCAAAGCGGGCGCCGTGGTGGTGGGTTTCCTTCAGCCGCACGCGCGGCAGGCCGAAGTGAAGGCGCTGCGCGATCGCAAGATCACCAGCTTTGCCGTCGAGCTCATTCCGCGTATTTCCCGGGCCCAGTCGATGGACGGCCTTTCCTCCCAGGCTTCGCTCGCCGGCTACAAGGCCGTGCTGATCGCCGCCAACAACCTCGAAAAATTCATGCCCATGCTGACGACCGCCGCGGGCACGATCCGTCCCTCGCAGGCGCTGATCATCGGCGCCGGTGTGGCGGGCCTGCAGGCGATCGCCACCGCGCGGCGACTCGGTGCTGTGGTCGAAGCGTATGACGTCCGTAGCGCGACCCGCGAACAGGTGAAGTCGCTGGGCGCCAAGTTCGTCGAGACCGGAGTGAGCGCCGATGGCGTCGGCGGCTATGCCCGCGAACTCACTGCCGAAGAGAAAGCCAAGCAGCAGGAAGCGCTGGATTCGCGCATCGCCGCGGCTGATGCCGTGATCGCCACCGCGTCTGTGCCTGGCCGCAAGGCGCCGGTCATCATTTCCAGGGCGGTGGTCGAGCGCATGCGCGCCGGCTCGGTGATCGTCGACATCGCCGCCGAACAAGGCGGCAATTGCGAGCTCACCCAGGCGGGTGAGACGGTGATTCACCAGGGCGTGAAAATCATCGGGCCGGTGAATCTCGCCGGCACGCTCGCTTACAACGCCAGCGAGATGTACGCGCGCAATCTTCTCAATTTCCTCAAGCCCGCCATCGACAAGGCTGGCGATCTGAAGATCGACTGGACAGACGAAGTATTCGCCGGCGCCGTGCTCACGCACGACGGCGCGATCAAACACGAAGCCACTCGCAAGGCAGTGGAAGGCTAAGAAAATGACCGGAATCGTTGCGCTCTACATCTTCATGCTGGCGGCATTCACCGGCTACGAAATCATCGCCAAGGTGCCGGTGATCCTGCACACCCCGCTGATGTCGGGCTCGAACTTCGTGCACGGCATCGTCCTGGTGGGTGCCATGGTGGCGCTCGGCGGCGCGGTGACGCCGCTCGAGAAAATCATCGGCTTCGTCGGGGTGCTGTTAGCGGCCGGCAACGCCGTGGGCGGCTACGTCGTCACCGAACGGATGCTCGAGATGTTCAAGTCTTCCGGCGCCCGCAAGAAGACTGGAGGCGGTCACTGATGGACGTCACGAATACACCGGGCTTTTTCTCGCCGCGGCTCTTGATCGACGTCAGTTATTTTCTCACGGCCGCCCTATTCATCCTGGGCCTCAAGCGCATGAGCTCGCCGGTCACGGCGCGCAGCGGCATCATCTGGGCCGGCGCCGGCATGGTGGTGGCGACGCTCGTCACCTTCCTCTATCCGGGAATGTCCAACTACGAGCTGATCATCGCGGCAATTGTCGTTGGTTCCCTGGTCGCGTGGTGGAGTGGCAAACGCGTCGCCATGACCGACATGCCGCAGATGATCGCGCTGTACAACGGCATGGGCGGCGGCGCGGCCGCGGCCATCGCCGCGGTAGAGCTGTATCGCGCGGCGTACGCCAACGTGGCGGGTGCACCGGTACATCACAGCGCGATCGTGATGGCGCTGGCCGTGATCGGCGGCATCATCGGCGCCATCTCGTTCAGCGGTAGTTTGATCGCCTGGGCCAAGCTGCAGGGCGTGATCAACAAGACCCTGCGCTTCGGCGGCCAGAAGTTCGTCAATGGCCTGCTGTTCCTCGGGTCCCTCGCGGTTGGCGTGATCGTGGTCCTGCACCATGGTGCCGATCCACTGCACGTCACGCTGATCTTCGCGCTGGCACTGCTGTTCGGCATCGCCATGACGCTGCCCATCGGCGGCGCCGACATGCCCGTGGTCATCTCGCTGTACAACGCCCTCACTGGCCTCGCCGTCGCCTTCGAAGGTTTCGTGCTCGACAACGCCGCGATGATCATCGCCGGCACCGTCGTGGGCTCGGCCGGTACGCTGCTCACGCAGCTCATGGCCAAGGCCATGAATCGTTCGCTGGCCAACGTATTGTTCTCGGACTTCGGTTCGAGCAGCGGCGCCGCGGCAACCGCGGTGAGCGGTTCGATGAAGCCCATCGAAGCCTCCGACGTCGGTGTGATGATGGCCTTCGCTCAGAAAGTCATCGTCGTCCCCGGCTACGGCATGGCCGTCGCGCAGGCCCAGCACAAGGTGTGGGAGATGTGCCAGCTGCTCATCGAACGCGGCGTGCAGGTGAAATTCGCCATCCATCCGGTAGCGGGCCGCATGCCCGGCCACATGAACGTATTGCTGGCCGAGGCCGGCGTACCGTACGACCTCATCGCCGATCTCGAAGAGATCAATGCCGAGTTCGAAACCGCGGACGTCGCGCTGATCATCGGCGCGAACGACGTGGTGAACCCGGTGGCGCGCACGGACAAGAGTAGCCCCATCTACGGCATGCCAATTCTGAACGCCGACAAGGCGAAGAATGTCATCGCCATCAAGCGCGGTCAGGGCGCGGGCTTCTCCGGCATAGAGAACGCGCTGTTCTTCCTCGACAACACGCGCATGTTGTACGGCGACGGCCAGAAGGCGGCGGCCGAGCTCGTCAACGCGATCAAGGCTGCCGGCTAGAGCGGATTGCGCCTCACAACTTGAGCAAGCCTGCGGCCTCCCTCGTGAGCGGGTGCGCATCACCGAGCGTCTGCGCGAGGTTTGCGTGGGCGAGCTGCAGGTTGTGCGTCGCTTTCGCAGCCGCCCCGGCGGCAAGCATCTGCTCACCGTTCACCAGTTGCGCCATGCCGAGTAGATAGGACGGTTCGCCGGGCTGCGCGAACGACGCGGCGAGCGCCAGCGCACGGCCCGCCGCATCGCCCGCTGCCTGCCGGGCGCCGAGCGCGAGCTGCGCGCGCGCCACGCCGCACAGCACGCTCACGTTCAGCGCAATTTTCTGTTCGACGCCATCCATCAGGCGTGCCGCCTTGACGAACTCGTCGCGCGCCGCCGCCATGTCACCGGCGCGCTCCGCAAGATGTCCCTGGTAGTACGCCAGCTGGGCCTGGCGGATCAGATCGAAGCGCTTGGTGCCCAGATGCGGAACGAGCTTCGCAAGCTGTGCGCGCGCCTTCGGCAGGTCGCCTGTTTCGATGTAGACCTCGGCGAGCTCCATGGTGGAGTCGAGCTGAATGCGGATCTCCTCGCGGGCGACGGCGGTCCGGATGGTTTCCTCGTAGACGGGAATCGCCTCATCGTAGCGCGCCAGCTGCAGCAGCAAGCCGGCGTAGTTGTAGGTGGCGGTCGGCGCCACGCCGTCACTGCCCTCGATCGCGCGCCGCAATTCGACCGCGCGCGCCTGCAGCGGAGCTGCCTTGCGGATGTCACCCATGAAATGCACCAGCGCCCAGTTGTTGAACAGATCCGCCGCGGCCAGCGTGTGCTCGCGGCCGGTCGCGGCCATCACCTGCGCGGCACGCGCGAATTCCGCATCCGCTTCGCGGTTTCGCTTGGCGAGGTAGTAGCCGTAGGCGAGATCCGCGCGCGCGTCCATCTTGCGCAGCGCGGACGACCCCGGGCTTGCCTCCAGCAAGTCGAGCGCCTGCCGTGCGTTGCGGATCATCGGTGCCGATTCGCCGGTAAAGAACCCGAATTCACTGGCGCGCGTCAGGCATTCGGCGCGCACCTGGGCGTATTCCGTGGCCTGCGGCAGCTGCGCCAGAGCCGACTGCATCATGGCTTCCGCGGTCTTGCCCTGCGCATCCAGCAAGATGAGCAGGGCCAGCGGACAACGCGTTCGCGCGATGAGTGAAGGGCTGCCGACTCCGTCGGCAATCCGTGCGGCGCGTTCGAATGCAGCGTGAGCTTCAGGCCATCGCTCCGAGAGCATGTATTGCGTACCAATGGTGGCGAGCAGCTCGGCGCGCAGGGCATCGTCGGTGGCGAACTGCTTCTCCACCAGTCGCTCGCTTTCCTGGATGAGCTCCGCCGCGGAAAACTTCGTCCCGCCCGGCGCGGCAGCGCTCAGCAGAAAGGTCGCGAACTCGTTGCTCGCAGTGGCGCGCTTCAGCTCACGCAGCGCAACGTCGCGCTGCAGTTGCGCTTCGCGCGCCTGAACGAATGCGAATACGAGCGCCGCGCACAAAGACACGATGGCGACACTCGACGCGAGCACCGCCAGCCGATGCCGCCCGACGAATTTGGCGATGCGGTACGCCGCCGCGCCACGCCGTGCGAGCACCGGCTCATT
>JBDTSV010000001.1:0-2944 GCA_039930985.1 Pseudomonadota bacterium | reverse complement strand
AGGAATTCATCATCGACGGGCAGGAAGGCATCCGCGATCCGATCGGCATGTCGGGCGTGCGCCTCGAAGCGAAAGTGCACATCGTCACCGGCGCGGAGAGTGCCGCCAACAATCTCGAGAAGTGCATCCAGCGTTGCGGCCTGGAAGTCGACGACATCGTGCTCGAGCAACTTGCCTCGAGCTTCGCCTGCCTCACCGACGATGAGCGCGAACTCGGCGTGTGCATCATCGACATCGGCGGCGGCACCACCGATCTGGCGGTGTTCTCGCAGGGTGCCATTCGCCACACCGCGGTGATTCCGATCGCCGGCGACCAGGTCACCAATGACATCGCCGTATCCATGCGCACCCCCACGCAATACGCCGAAGACATCAAGGTGCGTTACGCCTGCGCTCTGTCGCAGCTCGCCAATCCCGACGAGAGCATCGAAGTGCCGTCGGTGGGCGACCGTCCCGCGCGTCGACTCGCACGCCAGACGCTGGCCGAGGTGGTCGAGCCGCGTTACGAGGAGCTCTATGGCCTGGCGCGCGAAGAGCTGCGCCGCTCGGGGTTCGAGGAAATCATTGCCTCGGGGATCGTGCTCACCGGTGGCAGCGCCAAGATGGAAGGCGCGATCGAGCTCGCCGAGGAAGTGTTCCACGTGCCGGTGCGCCTGGGCGTGCCACAGCACATCAAGGGACTCTCCGACGTGGTGCGCAACCCTATCTACTCGACCGGCGCCGGTCTGCTGCTGTACGCGCGCGACAACGCGATCGCCGGCAATCGCGGCCGGTCCATCTCGGGCAATGCCCGCACCATGGCCGAACGCATGAAGAACTGGTTTCAGGGGAATTTTTGACGATGTTCGAAAAACGAAGCTGACAGCTTTGATTAACTAGTGAAGGAGCGACACGATGTTTGAACTAATGGATGCTTACAGCCAGAACGCTGTAATCAAGGTAATAGGGGTAGGTGGCGGCGGCGGCAACGCGGTCGCACACATGGTTTCCAGCGGAATCGAAGGCGTGGAGTTTCTGTGCATCAATACCGATGCGCAGGCGCTCAAGCACTCGAAGGTGAAGACCTCGCTGCAGATCGGCTGCAACATCACCAAGGGACTCGGCGCCGGTGCCGATCCCGAAGTGGGCCGCCAGGCGGCGATGGAAGACCGCGATCGCATCATCGAGATGATCGAAGGATGCGACATGCTGTTCATCACCGCCGGCATGGGTGGCGGAACGGGCACGGGCGCGGCGCCGGTGGTGGCGCAGATCGCCAAAGAACTCGGCATCCTCACGGTGGCCGTGGTCACGCGTCCATTCGAAATGGAAGGCAACAAGCGTTCGCTGGTTGCCAATCATGGGCTGGCGGAACTCGGCAAGTACGTCGACTCGCTGATCACCATTCCGAATCAGAAGCTGCTCACGGTGCTCGGCGCCAAGACCACGTTGTTAGACGCTTTCAAGAGCGCCAACCACGTGTTGCAGGGCGCGGTGCAGGGCATCGCCGAGCTCATCACGCGGCCGGGTCTCATCAACGTGGACTTCGCCGACGTGCGCACGGTGATGAGCGAGACCGGCATGGCGATGATTGGCTCGGGCGTGGCACGCGGTGAGAACCGCGCCAAGGAAGCGGCCGAGATGGCCGTCTCCTCGCCGCTGCTCGAGGACATCAACTTGTCGGGCGCGCACGGCATTCTGGTCAACGTCACCGCGGGCATGGATCTGTCCATCGGCGAATTCCAGGAAGTGGGCGCCATCGTCAAGCAGTTCGCCTCGGATGACGCCACGGTGGTCGTGGGAACCGTCATCGATCCGGAGCTGTCCGATGAAATGCGGGTCACGGTGGTCGCAACAGGACTCGGCAAACCGGAAGTCGCCGTCAGTGGCCGCTCGCCGTTTGGTCGCGAAGTGCCTACGTTGTCGAAGGCCGTGCCACAGGCAGCTGCGCCAGCGGAACCGGCCATGCGTGTCGTGCCGCGTCGTCCCTTGACGGCCGCTGACTACGCCGCGCTCGACAAGCCGGCGGTGCAGCGTCAGCGGGCCGTCGGTGATGGATTGCATGCCAGCGTGGAATCCGAAGATGTGCTGGATATTCCGGCCTTTCTGCGACGCCAGGCCGACTGACGCCGCAGACTGATCCAAGGCAATTGTGTTACGGTAGCGCCCCTTTTCGGGGCACGGAGTGTCGTGCTGGTCTTCCACAGATCAGGCGGCACAAAACGCTCCCCGTTCCGCCGGAGGCGGCGCTACCTGTACACCGGCTCGGCGCGGGTACGGGAGAAACAGCTAGATGCTCGGACAACGCACACTCAAGAACTCCATCCGCGCGCAGGGTGTCGGCATGCACACCGGCCAGAAGGTCCTGATGACCTTGAGGCCTGCCGCGCCCGACACCGGTATCGTCTTCCGTCGTACCGATCTCGATCCTCCTGCCGAGGTGCGCGCCCACGCCCTGAATGTGGGTGATACCCAGCTCGGCACCACTCTTATTAATGGCGCCGCACGCGTCTCGACGGTCGAGCATCTGTTGTCGGCGTTCGCCGGCTTGGGAATCGACAACGCGCATGTGGACGTGAGCGCGCCCGAAGTGCCGATCATGGACGGCAGCGCGGGTCCTTTCGTGTTCCTGCTGCAGTCGGCCGGCTTCGAGGACCAGCGTACGCCGAAGAAATTCGTGCGCATCAAGCAGCGCGTACGAGTCGAAGACGGTGACAAGTGGGCCGAGTTCAAACCGTTCGACGGCTTCAAGGTGAATTTCGAAATCGAGTTCAACCATCCACTGTTCAAGCGTCGCGCTCAGAAGGCTTCGATGGATTTTTCGACGACCTCCTATCTCAAGGAGGTTTCGCGCGCCCGCACATTCGGTTTCATGCGCGACCTCGAGATGCTGCGCGCGCGCAACCTGGCGCTCGGCGGCAATTTCGACAACGCCATCGTGCTCGATGATTTCCGCGTGCTCAAC